>JAZKGO010000219.1:0-3154 GCA_040385875.1 Bacteroidota bacterium | reverse complement strand
AGTTTGGGTAGCACTTTGTGATATTGATATATCATTGGGTGCTTTAGAAGTGATACCAGAAAGCCATAAAAATGGGCTGCAAGCAAAAGAAATGGTGGATTCATTTGGTCTAATCCCAGAAGATCAACTCGAATCAGAAAAATTCATACCTGTTGAAGTCAAAAAAGGCGATGTGTTATTTTTCTCCTCCTTTTTAATTCACCAATCAGGTAATAATTCTACTGAGAACGGTATTAGATGGTCTTGTCATTTCAGGTACAACGATTTAGACGAAGCTGAATTTATTGAACGAGGCTTCCCGCATCCTTATGTATATTATCCGGATCCTGCCCTCATTACCGCAGACTATCCTTCTGAAGGAAAAGTTAGAACATTTTTTTCGTAGAAATAGCCAATTAATTTAAGAGATATTCATCATTAAAAATGCCAGAAACCGATGATCTTCAAGTAAGTGTATTGATTACGGTTTATAACCATGAAAAGTTTATCCGACAATGTTTGGATAGTATTGTGAGCCAAATTACCGACTTTAAATTTGAAATTGTAATTGGTGAAGACTGCTCCACAGACAATACCCGTGAAATAGTCATAGAATATGCCAATAAATACCCAGATTTAATTGTGCCGATTTTATATGAACACAACCAAGGGAATAAATTTTGCCCAGGAAAAGGAAATTTTGTCAATACCTTTTATGCTTGCAAAGGGAAATATATTGTTCATATTGAGGGTGACGACTATTTAACTGATAATCAAAAACTCCAATTACAATATGATTATCTCAATAAAAATACAGAAGCTTCGGCTTGCTTCCATAATGCAACTATCATTTATGACGATCGTTCATTCGAGCCCGAAGAAATGAATCCCATTGATCAAAAAATAAAAATTTTCCCAGAAGATTTGCTGAAAGACAAAGAAGTTTGGTTTATGGCCACAGCAAGCGTAATGTTCAGGCGTCAATTGATACCAGTAAAATTTCCCGACTGGTTTTTGAATTGCAAAAGCGGCGACATTCCTTTATACTGCATTTTATCCCATCAGGGTTATATTGGTTATATTCCTCAAACCATGTGTGTGTATCGAAAACATGCGGGAGGGCTTAGTTTTACCGATATTCATCAGGATGAAACATTCATTAAAAACCGGATATATATGTATCAATCGATTAATGAATTCACTGCATTCAAATATGGCAAATTGATTGATAATATTCTTGCTAAATATTATTTAAGTATGGCAAATTCCATCCAATATGGGAATAATGCAATTATGCGATTATGGTTTACACTCAAATCATTGACTTTAAACAACTCTCCAAGTATATTTGAAACTTTAAAGCTGTATGGAATTTCACCTAAAAACTACGAAAAGTACTTAAATATTCGCAGATTTATCAATAAAATACTGAAGAAATAAATGGGCATTTTCGATAAAATAGCTAACTATAAACAATCCGTAAAGTATCACAAATTGAAGGTGCAGTATAATATCTACACTTCATTGCTTAAACTTTTGTACGTAAAAATTGTAAGACGAAAAACAGTTTATGTGATTATATTACCTGAGCATATTGGGGATGTAATCGCATTCACACCATTTGCCGAAAGAGTTAAAATTAAGGATAAAAATGCCTTTATCGCTTGGTTAATTAACCCAAAATATTTTTCCATAATTGAGAATAATGGATTCATAAACTATTGTATACCAATCTATTGTGATGCGGTGGCAGAATATTATACCAATAACCAATTGTTTAAGATTACTGATGTCCGATTCAACGGAAATAATTTTTGTAATATATGTAGCACCAATCGGAAATACCAGACAATCGATAATAATTTCAACTTAGAAAACTACTATGAGTATGGAAGTTTACTCGAAATTTTTTCAAACCTAGCAGGAGACCTGATGAGGAAAGAAGATTCATTTCCCAAAATAAATATCCCTGAAAGTACAATATCAAATATTTCTAAGCTTAATTTACCAGAGAGCTTTATTTGTATCCATACAAGCTCGAACGACGAAAATAGGGAGTGGCTGTATGAAAAATGGAGAGAACTAATTTTCAAGATTTTCGAAAATTTGAATATCAAAATAGTACAAGTAGGATTAAAAGATTTTTTAGAGATTAGAAATGAAAATTTCATTGACTTATGTGGCAAATTGAGCCTGATTGAAACTGCTGAAGTAATCAATAGAAGCAAACTGTTTATCGGAATTGACAGTGGGCCGGCTCATATGGCCAATGCATTGGGCATAAAATCAGTTATTTTATTGGGTAAATACCGCAAAATCACAAATTATATGCCATTTTCAGGTAATTTTGCAAATGGAATCAAATCCAAAATAATTTATAATCCAGAAATAAGGTGTTCAGAAATTGAAGTAAATGAGGTTTATGACCAACTTCAATTATTATTAAATAGTAATGAGTAAAAGCCCAATCCGAACAATAGCCATCCATTTACCGCAATTTCATCCTACTCCCGAAAATGACAAGTGGTGGGGCAAAGGATTTACCGAATGGACAAATGTTACGAAAGCAAAGCCGCTATTCAATGGCCATTATCAGCCGCATTTACCGTCAGATTTAGGTTTTTATGATCTTAGATTGGCCCAAAGCCGTGAAGATCAAGCACAGCTAGCTAAGCAATACCTAATTGATGGATTTTGCTATTATCATTATTGGTTTAACGGTAAAAGGATACTTAATGAGCCTTTAGATCGATTATTGGAATTACAAAAGCCAGATTTCCCTTTTATGCTGTGCTGGGCTAATGAAAACTGGACTCGCCGTTGGGATGGACTAGATCAAGAGGTATTGATGGAACAAAAATATGGCGAAGCGGACGATTTAGAACATATTCAGTGGCTTTGTAAAACTGTATTTTCTGATTCAAGATACATCAAAGTAGACGATGCCCCAGTTTTTGCAGTTTATAAGGCGAAGCTTTTTCCAGATATTAAAAAAACAATCCAAATCTGGAGGAATGAGGCCGCTAAACTAGGTTATCCAAAAATTTATTTGATTGGTGTTCAAAGTTCAGGCAGTAATTATATCAATCCAGATGAGTTGGGATTTGATGCTGCCATGGAATTTCAACCTGATTGGAACGAGCTTCAAAAAACTGATTTTTGGTCGAGGTTTAAA
>JAZKGO010000218.1:0-5353 GCA_040385875.1 Bacteroidota bacterium | reverse complement strand
AAACTACTTTTTCAGGATTAGGGGCTGGATTTACCTTTGTTTTTTGGTTGGGGTTAAAAGCAGGGTTTTGTCTTGGCCCTTGATTCTGTGCTGGTTTTGGTCTACGATCACCTTCTCCTTTTGGCCTGTTGTCACGATTCGGCTGGTTTCCTGTTTTTTTCTTTTTGTTTCCCGTATTATACTTTTGATCAAGTTTGGCCAAATCACTATTAATCGCTTGTGGCTTTTCTTCTGCAATATCCTTCAATTCTTTCATTTCATCGAAGGAGGCAGGGATAATACCTTTTTTATTAAGCTCCATTATTTCCACCACTCTAGCTACCGGCACCGAATACCAATTGTCGTCTTTGTCGAAACTAAACCACATGAGTTTTCTGAAAATATCTGTTTTTTGGAGAAAAGCCTGACCTCGAGAAATAGTGATGCGCTCGTCAATAGTAGGAATGTCCTTCAGCGCATCCATATAAGTGTCCAATTCGTAATTAAGGCAACATTTAAGTCTACCACATTGCCCAGAAAGTTTGGTTGGATTGAGCGATAAATTCTGATACCTCGCTGCAGAAGTGTTTACATTTTTGAAATCAGTAAGCCATGTGGAGCAACACAGTTCTCGGCCACAAACACCAATGCCACCAATGCGGCCTGCTTCCTGCCTCAATGAAATTTGCTTCATTTCCACCCTCACCTTAAACTCTCCAGCCAAAACTTTAATTAATTCTCGAAAATCAACCCGCTCTTCTGATGAATAATAAAACGTAGCTTTGGTATTGTCACTTTGAAACTCCACATCTGAAAGCTTCATATTCAACTTGAAATCATTCAAAAGCTCACGGGTGCGGTACATTGTGGAAAGGTCTCTTGAAATGGCTTGCTCATGCTTTTCTAAATCTTTTTCATTGGCTTTTCTATAAATTGACTTGATGGATTCATCATTATTGATGTTTTTTTTCATCATTTGTAGTCGAACAAGCTCTCCTTGCAACGAGACAAAACCAAGGTGATGTCCGTTCGGTACATCCACAATTACGGGGTCACCTGTATAAAGCTCAACTTTATTGATATTTTTGAAATATTCTTTTCTGCCCCCCTTAAATTTCACCTCTACCACATCAAAGCGCTGTATGGTAGGTACATCCATATTACTGAGCCAGTCGAAAACATTCATTTTGTTACAGCCTCCAGTGCTGCAAGAGCCATTATTTTGGCATCCACTTACCTTGCCATCGGTTGCAACTTTTGAGCCACAACCGCCTGATGTACATGATTTACACGCCATTTTTTTATTTTTTTAGCTATACGAAACAAATTCGCCTCAGCTATTCTTATTTTGAATTGAAAATCAATTGGACCTTAAAATATCAAGACCGATATCCTTTCTATAATATTTTCCCTCAAAAACAATGTCTTTTGCTCCTTTTTGGGATTTTGCAATGGCGCCTTCCAATGAATTTGAAAGGCCCGTTATCGCTATCACTCTGCCTCCGTTTGTCACTACTTCATTCTCTTTCTGCGAAGTTCCTGCATGAAATACTAAACAATTCTCATTGTTTTCGAAACCTGTAATTTTATCTCCTTTTTTATATTCATCTGGGTACCCACCCGCCACTACCACAGTGGTAACGGCTTTCATCGGATTAGTGGTTAATTCTACCTCATTTAATGTGCCATTGGCCGTTGCCAATAACAAAGATACCATATCTGACTCTATTCTCGGTAATACTACCTCCGTCTCTGGGTCGCCCATTCTTACGTTGTATTCAATCACATAGGGCTCGCCTTCACAGTTCATCAATCCAACAAAAATAAATCCTACAAATTTTATGCCTTCTTTTTTAAGGCCCTCCATGGTTGGTTTAACGACTCTTTTTTCAACCATGTCCATGAACTTTTTGCTCGCAAAAGGGACTGGCGAAACAGCTCCCATGCCGCCTGTGTTGGGGCCTGTGTCGTTTTCTCCAATTCTTTTATAATCCTTTGCTTCAGGTAAAATTTTATAATTTTCGCCATCCGATAATACAAAAACGGATAGCTCAATGCCTTTCAAAAATGTTTCGATTACTACTTTTTCACTTGCTTTGCCAAATTTTGATTTCAGGAGCATCTCTTCCAATGCCATTTTTGCTTCTGATATATTTTGTGCTATTATCACACCCTTCCCTGCTGCTAAACCATCTGCTTTTAATACAATTGGCATGTTGCATGTTTCTAAATAAGTAATCCCTGAAAGGTAGGTTTCTTTGACAAATGTGGCTGAATCGGCCGTAGGGATTCCATATTTGTGCATGAAATTTTTGGAAAATTCTTTGCTTCCTTCCAACATTGCCCCGGCTTTATCTGGGCCTATAATTTTAATAGAACTCAACTCTTCTTTTGACTCAAAAAAATCACGAATGCCTTTCACAAGAGGTTCCTCTGGACCTACAATCAATAAGTTAATTTGGCTTTCGAGACAAAAATCGGCAATTTTATCAAACTCGTTAAATCCGATATTTACATTTACAGCAATTGTAGCTGTGCCCGCATTGCCTGGTGCCACAAACAATTTTTTACACAAGGGGCTTTGTGATAGTTTCCACGCAAAGGCATGTTCTCGCCCTCCAGATCCCAATATTAGTATGTTCATATTTTACCTTTGGATGAACTCGGTTCTATTAAAAAGACTAAGTAAAAAAGACCTTAATCTAAATAGATTTGTTAAAATGTTGAGTAATTTTTATTTAGTTATGGTTTCGAGACGAGCCTTTTACATCAATTAATTGGCTACTTCACTTAAAAATTTGATTCTCATTAACCTCAATTCTTCTTCCGTAATATCCTCAATATCACATTCGGCTAATGCTTTTGTGATACTATCTGTTTCGGAAGTCATAAAGTATTCATAAATTTCTTGCTGCTTATCTGGCTCAATTACCTGATTCAAATAATAGTCAAGATGCAATTTTGTGCCTGAATAACAGATGTGTTCAATTTCAGTTATCAACTCAACAATTGTCAGGCTTTTCGCTTCGGCTATTTCCTCCAAATCTATTTTTCTATCAATCTGCTGAATGATAAATATTTTGATTTTTGATTTATTTACAGCAGATTTTACCACAACTTCGGTGGCTGTTTCAATGTCGTTTTCTTCTAAATATTTAGTAATTAAATCAAGAAATGGCTTTCCAAATTTTATCACTTTGCCCATTCCAACCCCATTAATATTGGCCAAATCTTCCTTAGTACTTGGGTAAGTGGTGGCCATTTCTTCCAAAGAGGGGTCTTGGAAAATAACGTATGGTGGCAGATTTTTTTCTTTCGCTATTTTTTTACGAAGGTTTTTTAGCAATTCAAATAGTGCTTCGTCATAAGCTACACTTCCGTCGTTGGTTTCTTTTTCCTCGTCTTCTTCATCGACATCATGCTCATAATCATGGTCTTTACTCAAAGTAATAGGGTAGGAGTCTTTGAGGTAGGCCTGTCCCTTTTCACTTACTTTAACAACTCCATAATTATCAATGTCTTTTTCCAAATACCCATAAACCGTGAGCTGCTTTATAAGCGATACCCAATAGTCGGTTGGCCGAGCCATTGGATTTTTCTTTTTTGACTTCGGTGCTTTTGAGATGATTGGGTTGCCGTCTTCATCCTCTTCTGGTTCGTCGTCATCGTCGTCGTCAGTCTCTAGATTTAATAGCTTTTTGCCTTTCCCAAAATTTGCCAACTTTTGATGCTTTGCATTGGAGACTGAGATACTTTCCACTCCCATAATTACATCTGCAAGATGTTGTGCATCAAAGCTTTGGCTTGTTTCTAGTATGGTTTTGATGGCTAAAATTGCCTCCTCTTCCACTTTGAATTTTGGGGTAGGTTTTAAGCAATTATCACAATGGCCACAATCGTTTGGAAAGTATTCACCAAAATAATTCAACAATTGTCGGCGACGACATATTCCTAAATTTGAATAAGACACAATCTCATTCAAAAGCATTTTACTGTTTTCTTTTTCGCCAGGTGCCTTGTCTTTATTAAACTTATCAAGCTTTACAATATCCTCATATTTGTAAAACATAATACAATTGCCTTCTAAACCATCCCGCCCAGCTCTTCCTGTTTCCTGATAATAGCCTTCCAATGATTTTGGGGCATCATAGTGAATCACAAAACGAACATCGGGTTTATCAATCCCCATACCAAAGGCAATTGTGGCCACCATTACTTCTACCTCTTCATTCAAAAATGCTTCTTGGTTGGCCATCCGTATGGGCCCATCAAGCCCAGCGTGATAGGGGAGAGATTTGATGCCGTTAACCGTCAAAAGCTCAGATATTTCATCCACTTTTTTGCGGCTTAGGCAATAAATTATACCTGCCTTCCCGTGGTTGGCTTTGATGTATTTGATTATTTGTTTATCGTTATCATCCTTTTTTGACCTTATTTCGTAATAAAGGTTTTTTCTGTTGAACGATGATTTGAAAACGGTTGAATCTTCCAGATTAAGGTTTTTCTGAATATCCAATTGAACTTTCGGAGTAGCCGTTGCGGTAAGTGCTATGATGGGCAGTTTGGAATCCAAACCTTCAATTATGCTTTTGATTTTGCGATATTCTGGCCTGAAATCATGCCCCCATTCTGATATACAATGGGCCTCATCAATGGCTACGAAGCTAATTTTCGCTTGTTTTAAAAACTCCAGATTCGATTCCTTAGTGAGTGATTCGGGAGCGATATACAACATTTTTACTTCGCCACTAATTACCTCTTTTTTTACTTTGGTAATTTCTGGCTTACTCAACGACGAATTCAAAAATTGTGCGTTAATCCCGAAAGCCACCATCTGGTCTACCTGATTTTTCATCAAAGCAATCAATGGTGAAATAATGATAGCCGTTCCATCCATAGAAATGGCGGGTAATTGATAGCATAGCGACTTCCCTGCACCTGTTGGCATAATCACAAAAGTGCTTTTACCTAACATGGTGTTGTGGATGATTTCCTCCTGTTCTCCCCTGAATTGACTAAACCCGAAAGTTTCCTTCAGTTTTTCTTTTAATAATACTCCTTCTTCAATAGTTAATGCCATACCTTGCCAATAAAAAAAATTTAGTGTTTAATAAAACCACAATCAAATATTCTACTATAATTTGAATATTTCAACCTTTGATTTTATGTAAAAATAGAATATCTATAATAAATCAACCTGTTGTGCTTTTATAAATATTAATTTTGCCTTTATATTATCTTTGTTAAAAATACGAATAAAAAAATTTAAAATTTAAAAACTATCCTCTCCTTTATAAAAAAATTCTTTTATTTTTTTTATAATTGATCCAATCATTTTTTTAAGAATTTTTCACAAACAGTTTATTAAACATAA
>JAZKGO010000217.1:0-6421 GCA_040385875.1 Bacteroidota bacterium | reverse complement strand
ATGTGGTCAATCATAGTATCCTTAGCGTTAAACTCTGTTAAAAATCATCATGGAACATTTTCAGGCATATTATGTACAGGCATAGCAGGTGGGGCATTCGTGCCATTGATTATTGGGGGCTTAGGTGAATTAATCGGTCTTCGTCTAGCTATGCTCTTTTTGCTAATAACATTAGGATATATTTTAAGCATTGGGCTTTGGGCTAAACCCTTAGTAAATAATGAGATTGTAAATAGTTGGAGAGAATTGTTTAAATAATAATGAAACCATATGTACAAAATCATATTGCTTATTGACTTCGCTGAAGAATATAGTAAGGGCCTATTGAAAGGAATTGCTCAATATTCTAAAGTCAATGGTCCATGGGTCTTTTGTAGAATGCCACTTTTTCAAAGAGAAACAATTGGATTAGAGGGTATTTTAGATTGGGCAAAAGAATGGGGTGCTGATGGGATAATTGGGCAATTTTATAATGAAGAGGGTATTGAAAAATTTACAGCAGCTGGTATTCCAGTGATTGCACAAGATTTCAAAGAAAGGTTCAAGGTAATACCCAATATCACTGGCGCTCATAAAGAGGCGGGAGAAATTGGAGCAGACTATTTCCTTAAAAAAGGGTTTAAAAATTTCGCTTTTTATGGATTTAAAGACATTGTTTGGTCGAGAGAACGAGCCGAAGGTTTTGAAGAGAGGGTAGCCAAGGCTGGTCATAAAGTGCATTATTTTGAGCGTGTAATGGATCGATCATCGGAAATTTGGTATTATAAGCCAAGTTCGTTAAGCCAGTGGCTTAAGTCTTTGCCAAAACCAATCGCATTAATGGCTTGTGACGATAATCAAGGCCAGCATATCACGGAAGCCTGTCGTCATTCAAATATTAGAATTCCAGAGGAAGTAGCCGTTTTGGGTGTTGACAATGATGAAATGGTGTGCGAATTTTCAGATCCTCCTCTTTCAAGCATTGCTCAAGATGCTGAGAAAGGTGGCTATGATGCCGCCAAGTTACTCCATGAAATGATAGAAAATAAAGCCTTCGAATTTTATGATATTGTGGTTAGGCCTACTCAAATAGTTACAAGACAATCGACTGATATTTATGCCACTAACGATGTGCTCATTTCCACATCCCTAAAATATATTCATCAAAATATTGAAAAAAATCTTCAAGTAAATGATATTGTAAAGCAGGTCCCATTGTCAAGAAGAGCTTTGGAAAAACGTTTTCTAAATATAACCGGTTATCCAATTTATAAATATATTTTCAATCTTCGAATTGAAAAAATGTGCAATAAACTATTAGAAACAAATTTAACTGTCTTTGAAATTGCCCTTGATATGGGGCTGACTGATAGTAAAAATATTGCCCGCCAGTTTAAGCAAATCAAAGGGTGTACACCCATCGAATATCGAAATCAATTTTTGGTTTAATAAAAATTTCCCCATTCGAATAGCCTAATTGTCCAAATCTGAAGTATTGCTAATAGGTAGATAAATCAATGTCGTTTACTTAAGCGTCCATTGTCCCTCTCTTTTGGAGAGGGGTTGGGTGGGGTGCGTAACCTGAGGTTTTTAAAATTGCTTAAGTAAAACGACTTTGATTCATAATTAGCAATTTCAATTTGAAATGAAAAACAAACAACTTTATTTTAGTATGCTATTGGTTGGCATGGCTTTAGGCACTGGATGGGCCATTAGAGGGCAATTTGGCCATGAACAAGGTGCTGCATGGGCTGGCGCCATTGGTTCCATGAGCATATTATTAGTAGCCAAAAGGCAAGACTGGTTCAATAAAGTTTTCAGTATTGTTTTAGCTGGTGCAATTGGATGGGGTGTGGGAGGAATGATGAGCTACGGAATGGTAGTTGGGTATGGCAGGGCTTCTGATTTTGTGAATGTATGCTATGGCTTGCTGATGCTATTTGTTATTGGCGGCTTGTATGGTTTTATTGGAGGGGGATTATTTGGCCTTTCACTTGGCAATTCTTCTAAAAAATCAGTTAATTGGGCTGGTTTGATTGTAGAAATGGTGGCTGGTGGAATTATATTTTATTATTTTCTAATAGAACAAATTGGTTGGTTGATGACTCCTCCCCGGTCCGAAGTTTGGGCCGTTTGTTTGGGCATGGCTGTTGCACTTACTTGGAATATGATTCGTAATGAAAATTATTCCGCATTGAGAGTAGCCGTTTTTTCAGGCCTTGGTGGGGGTTTTGGTTTTGCCTTTGGTAATTTCCTTCAAGTTTTGGGCTATGTTTCGGGTATAAAATTTAATTTCTGGAATGTGATGGAATATTCTTTGGGCTTTTTTGGAGGCTTAGGCATGGCCTATGGCACCTTTACCTCCAAATGGGAAAAATCTGAAGATATACCCCCAAAGACAAGCCAGCTTTTCCCATTATTAATCGTAGTTTTAGTAATTCCATTCATAGTTTGGCAGCAATCATTTGAGACCAAAAGAATCGAAGAAATGTTGACAAAAATTAATGAATTGCAGACTAATAATTTATTAAGCAAAGCTGTTGAATGGGGTTCTTTGGTAATAATTGTTGCAATGGGACTTTTGTTTTTATATAAATTCTATATAAAAAAAGCAAACCCAATATCCTATAATTTTGGTGAAATCCGTCATTTATTCATAATATTATTAGGTGTATATATTATTTTGAGTTTTTTGATTACAGGTGCATTTTTAAGTGTTTATCGCATTGAACAATATCTCTATGTTTTGAATTTATTGGCGCTATCATTTTTACTAAATTTGACTCAGCCGATTTTTAGTGAAGTAGATATAAACTACAAGAAATGGTCTATCAATTTGGCAGCAGTGATTATTTTGATTGCAATATTTTCTCTTATTGCCATTAATACTCATAGTGATTTGAAAGGAGCGCATCAAAGATTTAGTACAGAAACGAAACAATTTTGAAATAAACTGAAAAAATATAGATACATGAAACCAATAGTACAAATTTCACTAGACCTCACTAATATTGACGAAGCGTTGGAAACGGCTGCACTGGCCATGCGAGCAGGTGTCGACTGGTTGGAAGCGGGGACGCCATTAATTTTGGCAGAAGGCCTTCATGGAGTTAGAAAATTAAGAGAAGCATTTCCAGGAATACCTATTGTAGCTGATTTAAAAACAATGGATGGTGGATATTTAGAGGCTGAAATGATGGCAAAAGCTGGTGCTACCCATGTAGTGGTAATGGCGAGGGCGCATCCTGAAACTATAAAAGTGGTTGTAAAAGCTGGAAAAGACTATGGGATAAAAGTAATGGGGGATAATCTGGGCTACCCCAATATGATAGATGGTGCTAAAATGCTAGAAGATTTGGGATGCGATTTTGTGATTCATCATATTGGTTATGACGAACGCCGTGGTATTGCCGCTCAAGGTTTGGTGATGCCAAGCCCTCTAGACCAGCTACGACAAGTAGTAAATGCTGTAAAAGTACCCGTACAAGCTGTTGGGGGTTTAAGTTTGGAGCAGGCAATCCGTTGCCCAGAATATGGTGCCCCTTTGGTTGTATTAGGAGCTCCACTAACCATTGACGCCAATTCTTTCAAAACAGCAAATGGTGACTTGGAGGCATCTTTGCGTATGATATGTGAGCGTATACATGCCTATGGCGATGTTGTCGTTGGAAGATAACATTAAAAGGAATTCCATAAATTTATTTTGTTGATTAATTAATTTTAAAATAAAAAATACGCATGAAATACCCAGCAGTTGTCAACTTTTCCTCTGTAAAAGGAAGCGTTGAAATTAGAGAAATAGACAAGCCAATTATCGGCGATACTGATGTGCTGCTTGAAGTTGCCAATGTGGGGGTATGTGGCAGCGATTTGCATCAATGGACTTCTGACCACAGCTGGCAAGTAAATTACCCGGTTGTGCTTGGGCATGAATTTGGGGGTCATATTGTTGAGCTTGGAAAAAATGTTGCCAATTGGAAAGAAGGAGACAGAGTGGTAAGTGAGACAGCCGCCGTAATCGATGTGAATAGTCCCTTGGCTCGGCAAGGTTTGTATAATTTAGACCCCACTCGAAAAGGGTTTGGCTATGGGGTAAATGGAGCCATGACCCGATTTGTAAAAGTACCTGCACGTTGTCTTCATACTGTTCCCGAAAATCTTTCTTTCGAGCAAGCTTGTTTGACAGAGCCCTGTTCTGTAGCTTATAATGCTGTGGTGGTAAATTCTAATATTCGCCCAGGCGATAGGGTGGTGGTTTTAGGCCCCGGAACCATAGGTATTCTATGTGCAGCGATGGCACGGCTATGTGGTGCTGATGTGGCAATAGTAGGTTTGGAAGCAGACAGAGGTCGTTTAGAAATTGCTCGGCAATATGGCTGTGAGGTGATTGTTGGCGATGCTTCAGAATGGGCAAATAAAAGGGACGGACTTGGAGCGGATACCGTAATAGATGCAGCCGGAGCCAGCATGACTCTGAAAATAGCTTTGCAAATTGTTAGGCCAAATGGTCGTATTACAAAAGTTGGCTGGGGCCCCCAACCTTTGAATTTTTCATTGGACGCATTGGTTCAAAAAAATGTAACCCTACAAGGAAGTTTTAGCCATAATTGGCCAATTTGGGAAAAGGTTTTAGCACTTCTGGCCAGTGGTAGGCTAGATGTAAAGCCAATCATTGGAGGTGTTTGGTCAATTTTAGATTGGCATGAAGCTTTTGATCAAATGCATTCGGGCAAAGTTGTAAAAAGTGTGCTAAAAACAATTTAAAAGATATGCGATTAGCAGGGAAAGTTATTTTAATAACAGGGAGTTGTACTGGAATTGGCAGTGCTATTGCCAGAAAATGTGCCAAGGAAGGTGCGAAAGTAGTTATTCATGGATTGGACGAAAAGTTAGGTGAAAATTTAGTGAATGAATTGGGTCGTGAAAATGCTACTTTAATCATAAAAGATATAACCGCACCAAATGCTCCTCAATTGCTGGTTTCACATACAATTGAGGTTTTTGGAAAACTAGATGCCATTGTTAATAATGCGGCCATGGTTGCTTCATCTGATATTGAGTCAACCAGTATGGAGTTGTTACAAAAAATGCTGAATGTGAACACCATAGCTCCTTTTGCCCTTATTCAAGCTGCACTGCCGCATCTCACCCAATCAAATGGTTGTGTGCTCAATATTGGCTCAATTAATGCCTGGTGTGGCGAGCATAATTTGTTGGCCTACAGCATTTCAAAAGGGGCATTAATGACCCTAACGAGAAATCTTGGCGATAGCCTTTTTCGAACCAACGGGGTCCGTGTCAATCAAATTAATCCTGGTTGGGTGCTTACCGAAAGAGAAGTTTTGGGTAAAATTGAACAGGGGTTAAAAACCAATTGGTATGAAGAGGTTTCGGACATATTTGCACCTGCTCACCGCCTTTTTTCACTTGATGAAATTGCCGCTGCCGCTGTTTATTGGCTTTCTGATGAATGTGGCCCAGTAAGTGCGCAAGTAATGGATTTAGAACAATTTCCAATGATTGGTAGAAATCTTTCAAAAAATGTAAAATATTCAACTTAATAAAATATCCATTCTAATAATTTCCAGATAATAAGTATGCCTAAAATTGCCGTTTTCCCAAAAGCATTCATGCATCAGCTCTGTAAAGATGGGACGATGCGAGTTTCTGAGTGGATTGAGCTCGCCTGTCAACTAGAAATTGATGGTTTAGAATGGTATGCAGGATTTCTGGAAATGGAAGATGAAAAAGTATGGCCTATTTTTCGAAAACAAGTGGAAGGCAATGGCAAAGTAATCCCAATGTTATGCTGTTCTCCAGATTTTACTCATCCAGCTGTTGAGTTTCGAAAACTAGAAATTGAAAAACAAAAACATTGGATTAAAATGACTCATATTTTGGGAGGCTCCTATTGCAGAGTTCTTTCTGGTCAAAAACGACCAGAACTTACTATGGATCAGGGGGTTGAGCTAGCCGCTCAATGTATTGAAGCTTGTTTGGAATATGCTCAGGAACTTGAAATTACCCTTATTTTGGAAAACCATTATAAGGATGATTTTTGGGATTATCCAGAATTTGCCCAACAAATGGAAGTATTCTGCAAATTAGTTGATAGAATTAGGCATCCTAATTTTGGAGTGAATTATGACCCCAGTAATGCTTTTCTGGCGGGCGATGATCCATTGGAGTTGCTTCGCAGGGTTTCAGATAGAGTAGTGACCATGCATGCGAGCGATCGCTACCTGATAGAAGGAACATTAGATGATTTACGGCGGGAAGAAAGTGGCTCTACTGGGTATGCAAAGCGGCTTCGGCATGGAGAAATTGGAAAAGGTCTCAATGACTATGATGCTATTTTTACTGAACTGAAAAGAGTAGGTTTCGATGGATGGATAAGCATCGAAGATGGTGTAGATGGCATGGATCAGTTGGCAAGAAGTGT
>JAZKGO010000216.1:0-2518 GCA_040385875.1 Bacteroidota bacterium | reverse complement strand
GGGATGTAGTATTCGAAAATATCGATTATGATTTGCGGGCCAATTTTGTAATTGAGCGGGTTTTTGACCGTGGCGATGTGCCTGATATTCGTAATTGCCGCCGCTATTATGGCGATGAAAAAGTGACCACCGCACTTTTAAACGCAAAATTTTTATCAGAAACATCCATGTATTTGGCTAGCGCCGTAATTGACAGACCTTTAAAAGATTTTAGATGTTACAACTTAAGACAGTCGAACCCGCTACTTTTTCCATACTAAATCAATTAATGGAAATACCTGAATTGCAGGAATTTCATTTAGTTGGCGGAACAGCACTATCACTTTTATATGGCCACCGAATTTCAGTTGACCTAGATTTGTTTTCCAATAAACCTTTTGACAATGAATTTATAATAGATATTTTATCCAAAAATTTTGGAAATTCGTATGAAAATAGAAGTAAAAATGCCCGTTTTGGAATATTTTGCTTTATTAATGATGTGAAAGTAGATATTGTGCGGCATCCACATCCAATCATTAGACCAGAAATATTAATTGATGGCATTAGAATGTTTTCGACGGAAGATATTATTGCCATGAAAGTGCAGGCAATTTTAGGCAGAGGAAAGAAAAAGGATTTTTGGGATATTGCTGAGCTTTTAAAACACTTTTCAATAGAAGATTTTATTAAATTTCATAAGGAAAAATACGCAACACAAAATTTATTAATAACTGTTCCTCAGGCTATTACGTACTTTTTGGACGCTGATGAAAGTGAAGATCCAATCAGTTTGGATAACCAAACCTGGGAAAAAGTTCAAGATTTTATAAAAAAAAAAGTGAATAATTATTTAAAATAAATCAGAATAAAAACGAATGGCATTACAAGACGAAATCAAAAAAGGGCAGGCATTCCTTGCTGAAAACAAAAAAAGAGAAGGCGTAATTGAAACCGCCTCGGGCTTGCAATACGAAGTATTGGTGGAGGGCGATGGCAAGAAACCATCTAGTGCGATGGCTAAAGTTTTGACTCATTATCATGGTACCACTATCGATGGAGTGATATTTGATAGTTCGGTTTTACGTGGCGAACCGATTAGTTTTGGCTTGTATCAGGTAATTCCTGGCTGGACTGAGGGCTTGCAGTTAATGCCGGTTGGAAGCAAATACAAATTGTTTTTACCCCATCACTTGGCCTATGGTGAGCGTGGTGCTGGCCGTGATATCCCAGGCGGTGCAACTTTGATATTCGAAGTGGAATTGTTGGAGACAACTTAGATTATTTATTGCTGTAGATTCTCGCCTCGAGACTAAATTATTTTTTTGAAGTAGCAACACGCCTCGAGGCGTGTCGCTACATTTGGTGGATAAATAAAGTCGAATTAGAATGGGTTTCAAAGATTAAATTTAGAAATTAAAGTTGTGTTCGATAAAAGTCAAACAATTCTAACATCAAGCATCGAAATTCAAACATCGAAAATTCTCCCCATCCTTTTTCAAGACGAGCATTACGTCATCATCAATAAACCACACAACTTACTGGTTCACAGAACTTCCATTTCTGAAGAAAAGGAAGAGTTTGCCTTGCAAATATTGCGAGATCAATTAGGCTGTTGGGTAAGCCCTAGCCATCGGATTGATCGAAAAACTTCTGGTATTTTGGTTTTTGCAAAAAGTAAAGGGGCTGATTCGGCTATGGGAAAACTTTTTCATGAAAATCAAGTAAAAAAAGCTTACCTAGCATTAGTGCGTGGTTATTTGCCAGATTCAGGCACTTGCGACCGACCTTTGGAAAATGAAAAAGGAAAAATGCAAGAAGCGATTACCCATTTTAGATGTTTGCAACAGGTGGAATTGGAAATTGAAGTGAGTCGATATCCAACATCTAGATATTCATTGACAGAAATTAGGCCTGAAACAGGTCGTATGCATCAAATTAGGCGACATTTTGCGCAAATGAGACATTATCTAATAGGAGACAAAACGCATGGCGAATGTAAGCAAAACAAGATGTTTAAAGAACGTTTTGGACTGAATACCATGTTGTTACATGCTTCTGAATTGTCATTCGTTCATCCTTTTACCAATCAAGAGACTTACTTAAAGGCAGAAATGAGCTTAGAATTTAAACGGGTTTTAGGGGAAATTGGAATGAACTATTGAATTAATAATAAAGCCGTACCTATTTCAATTTTTTTTGTATTATTATTGGTAAAAAACCTCACAATATTTATGAAAAATCTATTAATCCTTCTTTTATTTTCTCAAAAAATATTTTCGCAAACAGCAGAAAATCAATATTTTACCTCATTTGACGGGGTGAAAATAGCCTATTTTGTGGAGGGTAAAGGGAAGCCTATAATGCTGGTGCCGGGCTTCAGAGGAACTAAAAATAATTGGGTAAATACGCCTTTGAAAAACAAATTGATTGCTGAAAATTATCAGGTAATCAGTATGGATACTCGAGGTTTGGGCTTTTCGGACAAGCCACAAAAAAATGAAGATTATGCCAATGATGCCGAAGTGAAAGATTTGAT
>JAZKGO010000215.1:0-2808 GCA_040385875.1 Bacteroidota bacterium | reverse complement strand
TCCATTTCATCAGTCATTGCGAGGAACGAAGCAATCCCATTCCTATTGGTTATTTATGGTATTTTGATTTCATTGGTTCAAACAACTTCCCTTTTTTATCCCTGAATTGATCTTGTTGAAGTTGTGGAATAACTAACCGTTTTATTACAAATGGCTCGCTTGCAAAACAATCTCTATTTGGCATTTCTTTTTCCGATGGACTATTTTGACAGACTATTTCTATTTGATGCTTAGTCATTGCCAATTCCGCTATATGCATTGCAGAAAATGCAATGTTTCCAATAATAAATACCTTTTTCATACTATTCTATTTTACGTAATTCAGGTCTTTTTAGTAGTAAATAACAAGCTTCACATATCCCACCAGGAGAATGTTTTGAAATATCATTACAAATACACTTTGTTTTTGGCGGAGGCGGAGGATTCTTCATTCTTGGAACAGATCCTTTTTTACCATCGCTTCTTTCGCTAGATTTCAACATAATCGAAACCCATCCAAGAATCACAAATAATGCTATAAGTTCAGGCATTTTTGCTCAGAATTAAAACATAAATACCCAGTAAAAAATATCCAAATGCCAATGCTACTATTGGTTCAATAGGCATTGATTGTGGTAAAAAATCGCTGATAATTCCAAGTATCAATGAAACTGTGATCAAGGCAATCCCTATTTTTTTCATGGCTATACTTTTTTAGATTTAAATACCAAATTATACAACAACACCGGAATGGTCAGCACAAAAAAGCAAATCACCAGGACACCTATAAAAACGCCCACAACTGAAACCAACGATATCAAAACCGATGCCGCCAATAGTATCAATGCAATCGCTAGACAGGCTCTTAGGAATCCAAAGAATATTTTTTTCATAATTGAGTTCATTTTATTGGAAAACCCCATTCTTCAATATTTGCAAGAAATTTATCAAAAGACTTATCTTCAATCATTTCCAAGACCGTTATTACAGTGCTAATGGATACTACTTGCACTTGAGTTTTTATTAAAGAAAAATTCTCTTTTTTAGTTTCTATAGATCTAGTTTTCAAATAATCTATGGCTTTTTTAAAATCTGTCATAATCAATATTTCTTAAGTTTCGAATCCGTGAACAACTTCATTCTAAAATCATACAACCCCTTGCTATTGGCAAACACGTACTGCTCATAATGCGCGTTCTCGCTCCAGTTCCCCGAGCCTTCAATCACATAATGATGTTCGTGCGTCAGCAGTAAACAAACTTTTGCATGAACCCATGCATACAGTACGGTTACATTTGGCCGACTCTTTGCCATTGCCATCAGGTTATCAATCACCAAAGGATTTCGCTTGATCATACTATCAGAAACCAATAGCGTGATACGTTCAATTTGTCCCTTGTCATGCATTTCAATCAATGCCTCAATAACCTTTCTACTGATGCTGTAAGTCGAAGCGTGCAATTCCTTGATAGGGTAAACTTTAGCCACAAGCGGAATAAATGTAAACGCATTAAAAGCGGTATCACTTTGCAAAAAGAAAAACTCTTCAGGAGTGGGGACCCGCATCAGGTCATTCTCTAACGAAGACACTTTCTGATAATGCGCTGCCAAATATTTTGATATATGAACCTCAGTTCCTTTTTCGGGTTCCGGCTGCTCTTCCTCATTTTTCAATAAGTCATGGTAATCAAACAATCCCATTTTACTTAGGATTGATTCCTAATTTCTTATTGACCAAATCCAATTTTTGTTCTCGTTCCGTAACACGAGAATTAATTTCCTCCTGCTTCACAGTATCTTTAGCTTTTACGGCTTTCGCAAAAGCTGTTTTGTTCACACTAAAATACTTCGCGCTAGATCCTTTGTATTTCACCAATTCATCGGCGGTCATTTCTTCGACTTCACGAGTCAATTGTAGTTTTTTGAATATGGGGTGCAATCCTAAAACCTTTCCAGTAGTTTGGTAGGCATTCAATTCATCATATATTTTTTGATTTTCGTCAAAAGATTGAATAGCTTCTTTTGCTAAAATTTCTAAAACTTCATTGCTTTGTGGCTCCTCTCCGCTTTCCGCTTTTTTTATTTTATCTTGAAACTCCAAATAAGAATTCCAAGCCGTGATTTTATCAGCAATCAATATTTTGAATTCATCCGGACAATTTTTATCGTTCAAGAAAGGAAATTCAACACGAATAGATTTTGCATCTATTTTAGGCAAGCTTTTTAAGATTTCAAGTTCATCCTTCAAACCTTCGTTTTCCTCCTCTAATTCTTCTTTTTCAAACTGTAAATCTTCGTTTTCCGATACTAAGTTTTGGTTTTCTTGTACCAATGCATTTACAGCATCATCATTAACAAGAGGTTCTGTAGTAGTGTGGACAGCTTCTGTATTAGTGTCAATAGGTTCTGTACTAAGATTAATTCCTTCAACTTCTGAATTAGGGTCTAATTGTAAAACACCTTCAGCATTTTTATTTTCATCACTATAAACATGTGTGCTCATGTATTCCCAAACTTTTGTCAAAGAATCTGATACTTCTTCAAGTTGTGTCTTAAAAGACAATTGTAAAAGCGAATCAAAATCTCCAAATTGTTTTTGTCTAACAACGCCCCATTCATTTCTATGCTCTGGAGTCATTCGAAGAATTGATTTAAACAATTCAGCGATATCAGGATGTAATAATTCCCACTTTGCACCCTCGGTATCTTCTTCAGACTGTTCACTGACCACTGCCATCTGAACACTAACCTTTTCCACATCAGTAATCCCGTGTAATTTTTGCAAATCATACAATAGATTTTCCAAAACACGTTCCGAAAACCCCGATG
>JAZKGO010000214.1:0-7119 GCA_040385875.1 Bacteroidota bacterium | reverse complement strand
GTTTCGGGGTCATAATCCCAATGAATAAAGCCTTTATATTCAAAACCAGGCCTAATTGGGAAATTCAAATTGGCTCTATCAATGGTAACCCAAAGTTTCTCAGTACCCCAAATATCTACAAAAGCATCATAAACTCGCTGCACTTGTCGGTTGTTCCAAAGATGCTGGTTATTATAGACTTCCACCATTCCTGTGCCACCTAACTCCTTCATTTTCATTTCTGCTCGGGCTTGAGTATACCAGGTCGAGGGGTCGTTTTGATCTTTTTCTTCAAATTCCCAAAGAAAATCAGCGGTATTTTTCACTTGATCCTTAGGTACTGCATTTTTGATAATTACATAGCCATTTTCCAACCAAAAATTCCAATCGTCCTCCGAAAGCACACGAAGGGGTCTGCCGTTTGACCGGTCGTTTAGTTTAATTTTACTGCTAGTGGCAGTGGAAGGATTACCTGGGATTTCTTTATGATTCTGATTGGGAATCATGGTGGGTGCCATTGTATTCATTTTGTTTAGATTTTGTTTTTCCTAAAAATTTATGATACAAATTTAGTATAAACCTTAAAAATGAAGCTACTCCAATTATTGCAAGTATTTGAACAATATTGATATTTTTGACTAAATAATTGATTAGTATTGTAAATATATAGTTATTAAATTGGAAAAGTCATGAAAATTCAACTAGAAGATACCACCTTAGATCCCAATCATTCATTTAGTATTATGGTAAATCCTAAAATGAGCGATTTTTATTTTTGGCATTTTCATCCAGCCATTGAGCTGGTTTATATCGGTGGCTGCTCAGGGACTAGACAAGTAGGCGAGCATGTCTCAAAATACTTCAATCATGATTTGGTGCTGATTGGCTCAAATATCCCACATTTGAATTTTGATTTTGGAGTGAAAACCGATTATCAAAAAAGAGTTTTGCATATTCAGCCAGATTTTTTTAAAAACATGCTGGGAAAAACACCCGAACTAAAGGCCATAAGTGGCTTAATTGAAAAGGCGAAATTTGGGATTGCTTTTGGCGAAAAGACAAAAACTATTTTGCACAATCGATTGATGAATCTCTATTTATTGCCCAATTTTGAACAGTTCATTGAGGTTATTTCAATTCTCCAAAACTTAGCCAATATGGATGATTTTGAATTATTGCACAATTATCCTATTGAAAATCAGTACAATAATCGTGAACAAGGTCGTATGAAAAAGCTTTACCAGTTTTTGGATGAAAACTATTTACGGAAAATTGAAATAGGAGAAGTGGCCAATCTTTGTAATTTGACCAATGCTGCTTTTTGCAGATTTTTCAAACAAATTACCAAACTTACTTTTGTTGAATTTTTAAATCATTACCGAATAAACCATGCCAAAAACTCATTGCTTTCCGGCAAAAATGTTTCTGAATCATGTTTTGAATCAGGCTTTGAAAGTTTATCTTATTTCAATAGAACGTTTAAAAAGGTAACAGGCGAGGGGCCGAAGGCTTTTAAAAAGCGCTATTCAGTATAATTACACTTGCTCAATCAATTCTTTTTTTTCGATAAACTTCCTAATGGCTGTCATCACCTCTCGGTTACCTCCCATGCCAAAATGGCTTGAGCTAACTTCTTGATTTTGATGTAATTCATCGGGATTCAGGTCCATGCATGCTTGCCACGGTACCATTCCATCCAATTTTGAGTACAGTGCTAAAGTGGGCATTGAAGGTGGAACAGGAATTTGATTTTCGAAATGGGGATCAATTTCTTGGTTTTTATTGAGCAGATCGTACACCCATTTGGCGTGATTGGGAGCTTGTACATCGGCAAAAGGACTACCAGTGGTAATAACCATTTTGATGAATTCAGGAGAAAGTTTGGCTAGTTCTCTTGCCAAAATTCCGCCCATACTCCAGCCAATTACAATCACTTTTTGATTATTTTGGAGATATAACTCTTTTACCTTTTCTTGCAGTTTTGGCAAATATTCAAGTCTCCCCAGATTACGCCCCATTTCCCAACCGACCGTTTTATATCCAATTTTATTGAGAAAATTTCGTAAGGGTACGGTATAGATATCCGTACTCAAAAGGCCTGGAATCACCAAAACGGTCTCACCTGCACCCTCTTCACTTTTAATGGTTTTACGAATAAAAAAGTACCCTTGAAAATATTCATAAATGGCTCTAAATATTTCAGTTAGGTGTAAAAACCACCCCGGTTTATTCATCTCTGCATTCATAATATCTATTATTTTTTAGGCTCAATATGGATTTTCAACCAATCAGTCATATAATTAATCACCTCATTTTTGTTGATTTCATTGAATATCTCATGGTGAGCCCCTTCCCAAATTTTCAAAGTTTTATCCTTTGCCTTTGCCTTTTCGTGTAATGAAATGGATCCTTTGGGATTGGTAATCTTATCAGCGCCACCATGCATGATTAATACTGGGTAATCAAAGGTAATCTGTTTTGGCTTTAATTCTGCGATTCTATTCAAAAGTGCCTTTCCTAAACCCGCCTTTGTTCCACCTGTATAATTCAATGGGTCATTTACATATTTTTCAACTTCGGCGGGGTCACGAGAAATGAGTTTTACATCCAACTTTTGAGTGGGCAAATTAGGTAAAAGGCTGCCAATCAAATTGGCTAATTTCATCAATAAAGGTGAAAGATCTTCACCAACTTCCAAGGCAGCCCCTGATAAAACCACTCCTTTCACATCGTTCCGCTCGTTGAAAAGCAAAAAATCAGTCACAATCAAACCACCCATACTATGCCCCACA
Organism: Bacteroidota bacterium; assembly: GCA_040385875.1. GTDB lineage: Bacteria > Bacteroidota > Bacteroidia > Cytophagales > Spirosomataceae > JANMZR01. Next base: position 4,348 of record JAZKGO010000214.1, on the reverse strand, counting down.
ATAAAAAAGGGTAGCTCTTTCGGAATACTCCTATACACATTCTCCACATCTTCACGATATTCATCCACAGACTTAATGTTCACCTTTTGTCCTTCCGACTGGCCATGGCCACGTAGGTCAAAGGTATAAGCATTCACTCCAATTTTGTTGAATGCTTCGGCCACATGTGCATATCGAAGACAATGCTCATGAAGGCCGTGTACAATTAATACATTGGCAATAGGATTTTCAACAAAATAATTTTTGGTGAAAAGGTTGATTCCATTTGTTGATTTTATCATGATTTTATCGTTTCGAGGTTCCTTTAAGGGCTATCGCAAAAACGTTTAAAGGTGTTATTACTTTTTCTTACCCTTCAAGATTCCTTTCAAAGGGTTTTCAATTAGATTTGATTCTTTAATGGTGCTTACTGTTTCTTTTATGGCTTTTGAAGCAGTATCAGAAATCACTTTCTGGTTTTCAGTCATCACTTTAGTAGTATCATCCATTAATTCTTTGCCCATTTCCAATGCTTTTTTACCTGCTTTTGAATAAATTCCTGCAATAGCTTTGGTAGTTTTAAGAGAGCTAACTAAAATTTTACCTCCTGCTTTTGCAACAATATTACCTGTTAATTTACCAGCCTCTATCACCTTTTTAAAAGTAGATTTTTCATTAGCTACTTTGGGAGCTTGTGTTTTGGGTGCAATATAAGGAGCTATTGCTGAAGAAGTTACAACCTTAGCTATTGGTTTTTTAGTCACTTTTTTCTTAGCAATTGTTTCTTTTTTCTCCGTACCTACCGCCTCTGTTTTGGGTGTTTGCTTTTGAGCAGTTTTTACTGTTGTCGGCTTTTTGATTTCTTGATTTTCCATTTCTTATTTTGTTTTCAGATTGAACTTCCTTGAGTTCAAAATCTATGTTGTTTCTAATTTTAAAACAAATTTAGTTTGAATGGGTTACAAGAAAGTTACAGATTATTTGTGAAGCATCTCAATCGATTTCTAGAATGGTTTGATAAATTTTACGGGTTTCAGGAAGTGGTTTGATGCCAAATTCTGCTTTCAAAACGGCTTCGCAAACTTGGTAAGTTTTAATAGCCATTGGCCGATTTCCTTTTTTCAAATAAGCCAACATTTGTATTCGGTAGGCTTCTTCCCAAGTAACGTCAGCGAGAAGTGCTTCCTGACAAAGTTGTATGCTTTCATTCGGATTTTCAGACAATAATAATTCAGCCAAAGTGACAGAGGCTCCCAAAAACATCAATTGAAGGCGTTCTCTTTCATCAGACGACCAATCTTCATAAATCCTATCAGGCAAAAAAGCCCCTTTGTGGAGGGCTATGGCCTGTCTATAGCATTGAATAGCGATGGAAGATTTTTCATTAACGTGTTGATTACCAATAATAATCAGCTCCTCAAAGGCGTGGGAGTCAATAAATAAATAAGTTAAATCTAATTGATAAGCATGTCCGTTTCTAAGTACAAATTTAGTGTCTGAATGGCTTTTACGGTCTGGTTCAAGTGCTTTATTGATACCATGGAGGGCCACTTTAAATCCTTGATCATCCATATCATTTTCCCAAAGCTTATCTACAATTTGGTCTTTGAGCATTGCTTTTCTTGAGCGAGCCATTGCCAAAAACTGAAAGAGTTGTATTGACTTGTCTCTCCCCCAATTTTTAGAATTAAGTTTTTGATTATCCACCCAAACGGTGAAGGTGCCAAACACTTCCACTTTTACAATTGCGGTCTGTTTTTTAGCAAGAATTTTTTCTATTTTATCTAGAATTTCTTGCATAACTATTTGTTCGCAGCAGTCTGCGAGGTTTTCTTTTGTTTTGAAAGCTTTTCAACTTTGGCATTCAACAATTCTATCTGGCCAGAAAGTTGATCTAATAGGGCTAGTATTTTTTTTGAGTCAGATTTAGAAGCGCCTAATATATCTTCTAATTCAATTTTCTTTCCCACACGATCCTCTATTTTTTGCTCAATGGCCTCACCAATTTGTTGAAATTGTTCTTGAATTTGCTCTTGAAAATGAACCGCTTGTTTTTTAGGATCTTTGATGGTATCCCTCATAATTTTTGGTGCTTCAGTGGCAACTTTTTTCCAGAAATCAAAGCTTTTAGAAATAATACCTTTTTGCTCCTCTTCTGGCTCATTTTCAACCGATTTCATAGTCAAATTCTCCAATTTATTTTGCATAAAATGGCTAGCCGCATTGAAATCAGAAAACCTCTCCTCCTCACCGCTTTGCACATGTCTGATATTTCCACGCCATTGTACTTGAGACTCACCTTCCTCAGATTTATAGATTTTTTGTGTTAATCTCAAAACAAATGAGGCCGTTTCTTCTTTATTTTCTGACATTGTTATTTTTGTTTTTCACCTCGAGTTTCACTCAAGGTTATTAATGTTAAAAACTTTAAGTCTATTTTGGTTTTGAGAATCAATTTATTTTCAAACTCATCTCTACGAATTGTGCAATTAATCAACTAAATTTAACTATTTTCGTTCGATTTCAAATTTTAGTTTTTAAAAATAATGATAAAGAAACTAACTGATAGCTTCATCAACAATAATTTGCAACATATTTCGGGTATGGATGCCACTTTTTTATATACCGAAACCCCCACCAGCCCCATGAATATCGGCTCTGTTTTGGTAATTGAGGGTTCGCTCGACTTTGAAACATTCAAAAAAACGGTGATGTCGAGGATTCACCAGTTCAAAAAACTTCGTCAAAGACTTGTTTACGTGCCTTTAAGCATCGATTATCCCTATTGGACGGATGACCCCAATTTTGACATCGATATGCATTTGAAGCATACCGCATTGCCCCAATCAGGCAGTTGGAAAGAGTTGAGGAATACTGCCTCCCATTTTTTTTCAGAACCTTTGGATCAAAATAAACCCCTCTGGTCAATGAGTTTTGTTGAAGGATTGAATAATATTCCGCAAGTACCAGCAGGTTCTGTCGCCATTATTTCAAAAATGCATCACGTAGCAGTAGATGGTGTGGGTGGAGCTGGGCTCTTGAGTTTGTTCCTTGATTTTACTCCTGAAAAAAGAGAAATTCCTGAGCCAAAACCGTACAAGCCTGAGCCCATTCCAAATGAAATTTCATTGATGATAAATAGTGGGTTAAGCTTTGCGAAAGATCCTTTAAAATTTCCAAAATTAATCACAAACACTCTCAAAGCTACACTGAAGGCAGGTTTTTTGACTAGAATGCAAAAAGCAGAGCTACCAACCATTCCTTTTTCGGCACCCAATACGCCTTTGAATGGCATAGTAGCTTCCCGAAGAATGTGGAATTCAGCTATACTCTCATTAGATCGTATTTTAGTATTAAAAAGCAAAATGGGAGCAACTGTAAATGATGTTCTTTTGGCCATTTGTGCAGGAGCTTTGCGTCGCTATTTAAATGAAAAAGGGAAATTACCCGAAAAATCTTTGGTGGCGATGGTTCCGATTTCCACCCGAACAAAAAAGGAAGAGGAGCAGATTGACAATCAAGTATCGGCTATGTTTGTACAAATAGCCACTCATATTGAGGATCCAATTACACGCTTGGAAACTATACAAGAAAACACCAATAGAGGCAAAACTTACCAGGGAGCTTTAGGAGCCAAAACGCTCGCCAATATGGCCGAAGCGATTCCTTTTGGCATTGCCAATCAAGCAGCTAGATTGTATTCCAAATTTAAAGTTTCGGAAATGCACAAGCCAGTTTTCAATGTCACCATTACCAATGTACCTGGCCCAAAAATGCCCTTGTATATAAGCGGTCACAAAATGCTTTCTGTGATGGGATCTGCCCCAGTATTGGATGGTTTAGGGTTGATAATCACCATATTAAGTTATGATGGATATGTAACAATTAGCCCTACATCTGATGCTAATTCAATGCCAGATATTGATAAATTCACTCGATATATTTGGGAGTCGGCCAATGAATTAGAGTCGGCTATTTTAGCTCATTCAGCTAAAAAAGAAGCTAAAAAACCATCCAAATCAGCTGCGAATAAAAAACCTGCTTCCGAAAAATTATTTGCTGATTTGGGGAAATACTTGAAAAAAATGCCAGATAACGGCAAACCAAAATCTGGTCTATTTCAGTTCGTGGTAAAAGGAGAATTGCTCTCAAAATGGATTGTGGATATTAGCAAATTTCCTGGAACTGTTGCAAAAGGAGAAGCAGAAAAACCTGACGCCACCTTTTCGGTAGAAGAAGAGCATTTATTGAAAATAGCAAACGGGAAATTGGATGTCCAAACAGCCTTTATTCAAGGGCGACTTAAAGTAGAGGGCGACTTTGACCAAGCCATGCGATTAGCTAAAATTTTGGGCAAAATGTTGGCAGA
>JAZKGO010000213.1:18142-21530 GCA_040385875.1 Bacteroidota bacterium | reverse complement strand
ATTACCGCAAAAATACACCCGCTTTGCATTCTGGAATGCTCCTTCAGTTTATTCCCAAAGACGGTGTTTATGTATATTTTAGAAAAAGTAATGATAAAACCATTATGATTATCTTGAATCAATCAGGGGAAACAAGAAAACTGGATTTGGAAAGATATATTGAGGGAATAGGCTCAAAGTCAACAGGTTATGATGTATTAACCGAACGTTCGTTCGAGTTAAAATCTACTTTAGATATCATAGGTAAAGGTATTTTAGTACTTGAATTGAAATAGTATATGGCTTTTCACTGTTTAATTTATATATCGTAACTTGCTTTATTAATAGAGCTAATCATTTTTAATAATCAGTTTAATTTATGCAAATAAAATCTTGTCTTTTTGACCTCGATGGTGTAATCGTTGACACCGCAATTTATCATTTTCAAGCATGGCGAAGGCTTGCCAACGAGCTTGGGTTTGACTTTTCTGAACATCAAAATGAGCAGCTGAAAGGTATTAGTCGAATGGAATCTCTCGAATTAATACTCAAATGGGGGAATAAAGACCTTTCTCAGGAAGAGAAAAATAAATGGGCAGCCCTTAAAAATGATTGGTATTTAGAACTGATTACCCATATGACCCCCAAAGAAATTTTGCCAGGGGTAAAAGATGTTTTGAATGAATTGAAGGACAATGAAATTGCTATTGCATTGGGATCTGCCTCAAAAAACTCCAAAATGATATTGAACAAAATCGAATTGTTCCATTATTTTGATGCGATTATTGATGGGAATAATATTACAAAAGGTAAGCCAGATCCTCAGGTATTTTTGTTAGGTGCCGAAGCAACTGATTCATTACCAAGTGAATGTGTGGTTTTTGAAGATGCTCAAGCCGGTATTCAAGCGGCCAAAGCAGGAGGGATGTTTGCCGTGGGTATCGGTGATAGAAAAGTTCTTTCTCAAGCTGATTTAGTGGTGAATTCAATGGAAGAAATTAATTTAAAACTCTTAAATAAATACTTTTGATTAAATAATCTTTATTTAAGTCCTAGCATAAATAGATTAATAATCGAAAATAAGCTTGTCTATTCAGCTACTTCTAAACAATTGCATTTCAGTAGGTTATCTTATTTAAAATGCTGAAAATCAAATAATTGACTACATTTTGTATGGATTTCGGTATTCATATATTATTTTTGATCTATTGATGAGTCTATAAAATTATAATGAAAAACTACATAAAAAAGCACGAATGGTGCATCATAGAAGAGGGGTTTTATCCAGAATTCAACGAAATTTCCGAATCTCTTTGTTCATTAGGCAACGGTCGAATGGGGCAGAGAGGGAATTTTGAAGAAAAGTATTCAGGCAAAACATTGCAGGGTAATTATGTAGCAGGTGTGTATTATCCGGATAAAACTCGTGTGGGCTGGTGGAAAAATGGCTACCCAGAATATTTTGCCAAAGTATTGAATGCTGCCAATTGGATAGGAATTGATATTGAAATTGACGGTGAGCAATTGGATTTGCATTTTTGTGAGGTAAAGGATTTCTCAAGGGTTTTGAATATGCAGGAAGGTTATCTGAAAAGATCATTTACCGCAAAACTTTCTTCTGGTAAAGAATTAAAAGTGGTAGCTAAACGGTTCTGTTCTATAGTGGATGATGAGGCAGGGGTAATTTCCTATTCAATCACTCCATTAAATTTTACCGCTAAAGCACAAATTAAAGCCTTTATTGATGGGGATATCAAAAATAAAGACTCCAATTATGATGATAAGTTTTGGAATGAGGAGCAGAAAGAATTGGCTTTTGGTGAAGCTTATTTGCAAATGAGTACTAAAAAAACCAAGTTTCATGTGCTTACTGCCCAAAAGATTGCCATAAAGCAAAAAGGTAAATTACTTGATTATCAGTCACTTCCTATCAAAAAGGATAAATATGTGGCCAATCAAATCGCCGTAAATTTAGAAAAAGATGAGCCGACCGTTGTTTATAAATATGCAGTAAACTTATCCTCAGAAAACTATCCCAAAGAAAACTTATTATCCGAAGCAAAAGCCTATATTTCAAGAATCTATAAGAAAGGATATGATAAAATGCTTGCCGAGCAAGCACAGGCCTGGCTTTCGAAGTGGGAAGCTAATGATATAGGAATTGAGGGAGATGTAGCGGCGCAACAAGGCATTCGTTTTAATATTTTTCAACTTAACCAGACCTATACTGGCGAAGATGCTCGCTTAAATATTGGGCCAAAAGGATTTACTGGAGAGAAATATGGAGGTTCCACTTATTGGGATACTGAGGCCTATTGCATCCCATTTTATCTTGCTACTGCCGATCCTCAAGTGTCACGTAACTTGCTCATTTACAGGTGGAAACATTTGAGTAAGGCCATTGAAAACGCTGAGAAACTCGGCTTTAAAAATGGAGCAGCTTTGTATCCCATGGTCACAATGAATGGAGAAGAGTGTCATAATGAATGGGAAATCACCTTCGAAGAAATACACAGAAATGGAGCAATCGCTTATGCGATTTATGACTATGTGCGATATACTGGCGACAGTAATTATTTGCAAGAATACGGCTTTGAAGTATTGTTAGGAATTGCCCGCTTTTGGGCACAAAGAGTAAATTGGAGTGAGGATAAACAGAAATTTGTGATGTTGGGTGTGACAGGACCCAATGAATATGAAAACAATGTGAATAACAATTGGTATTCCAATTATATCGCCAAGTGGTGTCTTGAATATTGTATGGAGGTTTCAAGACAAATTAAGTCTGTAAATCAGAGCCGCTTTAATGAGTTGGTTTCCATCACTCATTTGGATGAAACTCATGAATTTGGGCACATGGATTATATAGCTAAAAATATATATCTTCCTGAAAATGAGTCTATTGGAATTTATTTGCAACAAGATGGATTTATGGATAAGGAGCAGATTGTGGCCGATGATTTGAAACCAGAAGACCGTCCGCTTAACCAAAAATGGTCTTGGGATCGGATTTTGAGGTCACCTTTTATCAAACAGGCAGACGTATTGCAGGGTATCTATTTCTTCGAAGAAAATTTTGATATAGAGACAATCAGAAGAAATTATAATTATTATGAGCCACGGACAGTACATGAATCTTCCCTTTCACCATGTGTTCATTCTATCTTAGCGGCAAAACTTGGCGACAAAGACGATAGTTATGAGTTTTATCAACGGGCCGCTCGCTTGGATCTTGACGATTATAATAATGATACCGAGGATGGCTGCCATATCACTTCAATGGCTGGTACGTGGATGTCTATCGTGAAAGGCTTTGGTGGAATGAGAATAGTGGATAATGAGTTGAAATTCAGTCCTTTCTTGCCAAATAATTGGAAATCATTCTCATTTAAAATTAGATTCAGAGGAA
>JAZKGO010000213.1:13463-18042 GCA_040385875.1 Bacteroidota bacterium | reverse complement strand
GGTTTAGATGGATCGGTCAAAGCGACCTTTCCTCTTTCTTTTCGTACTATTCTAGAGTATAAGCTAATCTCCTGATCAAATAGAAAACGAAAGATTAATTTGAAAAATGAGGTGTGGTATAAAAGAGTATCATAAAATTCAGGAGCACTTTTCTTTATTTCTGGTAGTTTATTCCAAGGAATAGAGGGGAAATCATGGTGTTCGTTATGATACCCAACGTTCAAATTGACTTTATTTAGGCTTCCGTAATAACTGTAAGTTTCTTGAGTTTTTGACAATACTAAATAATGTTCCTGAATCCATCGGGCACCTAAAGGATGCAAACCAACGCTAAAAAAGAAACTTAAACCCAAATAAGCCAATGCCGGCCAGCCCCAAAAATAGACAATGGCAATATCAAAAGCTACCTGAGCTACCATATTCATAATGGTGTATTTATCCATAAAAGTTACTTCTTTGCATCTTAACGTTCTGATTCCCTGAAAGATAGGAAATAGTAGCAACCAAATTGCCTTACCTATTGCATAGTTATTGATAAGCTTCGCTTCATACCAATCGGGTAAGTCAGCATCCAATTCATGAACACCTTGAAAAGCATGATGCTTAAGGTGAAAATTTTTGAATGAAACTGCAGTAGGGGCCAATAAAGGAAAATTGGCAATGATAGCTGCTCCCACATTTTGCCAAACTTTACGGAAAATCAAATTATGAGAGGCTTCATGAATGCAAACGAATAAGGTATGAGAGGCAAAGGCTCCAATCAGATAGCTGGCTCCAAAAATCCACCACCAATTTTTATCTTTCACAAAATAGGCTACTGCAATTTGCAAAGCCACACAGCCCAACAAAATCCAAAAGGTACTTGCATTTTTTTGACCAATCAATTTTTTTACTTCAGGATGTGATTTTAATATTTCTCTGGTTCTAATTCGATGAGGCTCAGGGCCTTGCACATTCACAAAGTCAGTTGGATTTGTCATTTAAAATGTTGATTATAGGTAATTTAATGCAAAGATAGCCTATTTTTCCCCAAATCTATTTTTTGTAGATGATTGACAGGGTAAACGCATTCAAAACTGTCATTAATTTTTTGGCCAAAGATTATAAAAATTTGTGGACCAAAGTCCTTCTCAACAGGAGAAGGATTTAGGATGAGGTTAAAAAATACAGAGTTTGATTTAAAACAATCTTAAATGCGTTTGCCATGACCGATTGGGCTATCTTTTCAAGAGTAGTAAATTAGAAGCTTGGATTTTGCAATCTGGTTAAATCTTAGAGAAGTCGAAAATGTTGGCTAAGGGCTGTCTCTTCCATTTACCTGTAAATTTCCAAAATAAATCTTTTACAGTCATAAACTGGTATTTCAGAAAAGTAAAAGTCGCTTAAATTTTCAGTGATAATTGCCTGACAACCAGCCTCTTTGGCAGCATAATATTGTAAGCCATCTTCAAAATCAGATATTTTTGGATTATTTCTCACGGCAACAACTTGCTCGTTACCGACTGAAATAATGTTGATATTTTCGGATAATAGGCTGATTTTTTCTAATGCTTTTTTGGTGCTTGTTTTTTTTTCAGCAAAATAAAATGCAGTAGCCAAGCAAATTGGTGTGGTGTAAATTTTATATTTATGATTATAAGATGGTAAGCTAATTACTCGGGCGGCATAAGTGAAAAGGGGCATTTCTTTATTGAGTATCGCCACTAAAATATTGGCATCAAGAAATAGCTTCATTTTCTTGATTTATAATATTCCTCTTTCATTTTTTTTTGCTTTCTTACTATGTAGGTGGGTCTTTCTTCAGCCACCATATTCACAAAATCGGCAATGGGAATATCCTCTAGGCTTTTGTAATGAGTTGGGTTGGCCGTCATTTTTTCAAACATAAATTCAATTAGCCGAGAAAGGCTCATACCTTGCTCAGCAGCAAATTCTTTTGCTTTGGCAGCAATATTTTCCTCAAAACTAAGTGTTACTTTCACATCCATTTTCTTGAACTTTTGTTTACGTACAAAAGTATAAATTTATACGGCAATTTGCAATTCTCCGCTTATTTATTTTTTGATTTCGGGCATTATTTCAGCTTTGACATTTATTAAAAAAAACGTCGGCAAAGTTTTAAAACCTTACCGACGTTCAATTTAAAAATCAGAAATCTATTTCACCTCCTCAAAATTCACATCCGTTACTTCTGGGTCGGTGGCTCCTGCATTGGCCTCAGGGCCAGGGCCTTGCGGTCCCGCCTGACCACTAGGGTCACCTTGACCAGCGGCGTACATCTCTTGTGAAGCCGCCATCCAGGCTGCATTTAGTTTTTCCAAACCAGCTTCAATTGCTACTAAATCTTGTGAAGTATGAGCCGCTTTCAGTTCAGTTAAAGCAGCTTCTACAGCCGATTTATTGCCTTCTGAAAGTTTGTCACCATATTCTTTCAATTGTTTTTCTGTTTGAAATATCAATGAATCAGCCTGATTGATTTTCTCCACTTTATCTTTTTCTGCTTTGTCTGAAGCTTCATTAGCTTTGGCTTCGTCACGCATTTTTTCGATTTCAGCGTCTGTCAAACCAGATGAAGCTTCAATTCTAATTTTTTGCTCTTTTCCAGTGCCTTTATCTTTGGCTGAAACATTCAAAATACCGTTAGCATCAATGTCAAAAGTTACTTCAATTTGAGGTACACCACGTGGTGCTGGTGGTATATCAGCCAAATGGAAGCGACCAAGCGTTCGGTTATGTACTGCCATCGGGCGCTCACCTTGTAATACGTGAAGCTCAACAGATGGTTGGCTATCAGAGGCAGTAGAGAATATCTCAGATTTCTTTGAAGGAATAGTAGTATTGGCCTCAATCAATTTAGTGAACACTCCACCCATGGTTTCAATACCCAATGAAAGCGGCGTTACGTCCAAAAGCAATACATCTTTCACTTCACCTGACAAAACACCTCCTTGAATAGCTGCTCCAATGGCAACTACTTCGTCAGGATTTACACCTTTAGAAGGTTTTTTACCAAAAAACTTCTCTACTTCGTCTACAATTCTAGGAATACGTGTCGACCCCCCTACCAAAATTACTTCGTCTATATCTGCATTAGTATAGCCTGCATTTTTCATGGCTCTACGACAAGGCTCTAAAGTTCTTTGTATCAGCGAATCAGCCAATTGCTCAAATTTTGCACGAGTCAATTTACGCACTAAGTGCTTTGGAATACCGTCAACCGGCATGATGTAGGGTAAGTTGATTTCAGTCTCATTTGAGCTCGACAATTCAATTTTAGCCTTTTCAGCCGCTTCTTTCAACCTTTGGAGCGCCATTGGATCTTTACGAAGATCAATTTTCTCATCAGCAATAAATTCTTCTGCCAACCAGTTGATAATCACCTGATCAAAGTCGTCGCCACCTAAATGAGTATCACCATCAGTTGATTTTACTTCAAAAACTCCATCACCCAATTCAAGGATTGAGATATCGAAAGTACCACCACCTAGGTCAAAAACAGCAATTTTTTCATCTTTACCTTTTCTGTCCACTCCATAAGCCAAAGCCGCAGCTGTTGGTTCGTTGATAATTCTTTTTACTTCAAGTCCAGCAATCTGGCCTGCTTCTTTAGTGGCTTGGCGCTCCGCATCATTGAAATAGGCTGGAACCGTAATTACAGCTTCTGTCACAGTTTGCCCCAAATAATCTTCAGCAGTTTGCTTCATTTTGGTCAAAATCTGTGCTGATATTTCTTGCGGTGTATATAATCTATCGCCAATTCTTACTCTTGGCGTATCATTACTACCTTTTTCTACATTGTATGAAATGGTTTTAAGCTCACTTTGTACCTCTGAAAACTTACGACCCATAAATCTTTTGATGGATTGAATAGTGTTCGTAGGGTTTGTAATGGCCTGACGTTTAGCAGGATCTCCTACTTTGCGTTCACCATTTTCTAAAAATGCGACAATTGAGGGTGTAGTTCTACGACCTTCAGAGTTCGCAATTACTACGGCTTCATTGCCCTCCATTACTGCAACGCACGAATTTGTAGTTCCTAAGTCAATTCCGATTATTTTACCCATTGTTCTAATTTTTGTATTTGTTAAAAGTTAATTTTGAATAGTAATTTATCAATCATAGTGCCATTCGCAGCTTTAAAGGTTGAATATGACATATTGGCAGTTTATAACAGGTCAATGTCATATAAAATGATTTTTAATCTACCTTATATTTGTTTTGCTTTTACAAAAACGGCAATTAAAGTCAAAATTTTATCAAGAAAAACAAAAATGAAAGAGTCAATTTATATTTATTCAAAGTTTGCCGAAACCGAAAAGAATGCACTAATAAGCTTTTTTGGAGTGGAGAATGAAGTGTTTTTTCATGACACGGTTCCAGAAAATATACAATTTGAAACTTTCAAAAAATGCCAATATTGTTTAGGAAATATACCGATTAGCTGGTGCTTAAGTGCACAAAACCTTAAATGGCTTCAATTGCACTCAGCTGGGATAGATCCATACAATACTTTAGTGAATCCAAGCTTTATCATTACAAATTTACGGGGCTATTTTGCTGAATCAGTTGCAGAAACTAC
>JAZKGO010000213.1:1184-13363 GCA_040385875.1 Bacteroidota bacterium | reverse complement strand
GGTGAAAATGAGGGTAAAGTAACGTTTTTTATTAAAAATTACCTTAATTTCAAAGATGGATTGCCTCTCGAAAATATAGTAGATTGTGAAAGAGGCTATTAAATAAATGGTTGAAAAAGGGGATTTATGTTTGAGACCTAATAAGCATTAACAAATCCTCAAATTCTAAGAAAAGGGGTTGTAACCCCTTTTCTTAGAATGCCCAATTACATAATTTTGAGGACTTTATCAAAAGAAATTAAATTTGTAATTATTTCATAATCAACTATTTGAGTTGAGGGTGAACTTAAAGAAAATAACCGCTTACTAAAAATATTACTCTACTTGTTTTGTAGATTAATAATTAAATGTAAATTTGATTTTTTTAACGTAAAATATCTAAACAATGAAATTCGAAACGCTTCAATTGCATGCTGGTCAGGCACCAGATTCGGCTACAAACGCCAGAGCAGTACCTATTTATCAAACCACCTCTTATGTTTTTAATAGTTCAGAACATGGAGCTAACTTATTCGCTCTTAAAGAGTTCGGCAATATTTACACTCGTATTATGAACCCTACCAGCGATGTTTTTGAAAAGAGACTGGCTGCTTTAGAAGGAGGTGTAGCAGCCTTGGCAGTTGGCTCCGGTCACGCTGCACAGTTTATTGCCCTTAATAATATAACCACCGTTGGAGACAATTTTATTACTACTTCATTTTTATATGGCGGTTCTTACAATCAGTTTAAAAATTCATTTAAAAATATCGGAGTAGAGGCTCGTTTTGCGGATGGAGATGATGTTTCAAGTTTTGAAAAATTAATCGATAGCAAAACAAAAGCTATTTATTTAGAAACAATTGGTAACCCAGGCTATTCTGTGCCAGATTTTGAGAAATTTGCGGTTTTAGCTAAAAAATATGATCTCCCAATAATTGTGGATAACACTTTTGGTGCTGGAGGAGCTATTTGCCAACCATTAAAGCATGGAGCGCATGTTTTGGTAGAATCCGCCACTAAATGGATCGGCGGTCATGGTACTTCAATGGGAGGGGTAATTGTAGACGGTGGTACTTTTGATTGGGGTAATGGAAAATATCCGCAATTTACCTCTCCTTCACCAAGCTATCATGGTTTAGTAATGAACTCTGTTTTTGGCGTAGGTGGTCCATTTGGCAATATTCAATTTATTATAAGGGCTAGGGTAGAAGGCTTGAGGGATTGGGGTCCTTCTCAAAGCCCATTTAACTCGTTTTTACTTTTACAAGGTCTTGAAACACTTACACTTAGGGTAGAACGTATCAATGAAAATGCATTAGCTTTGGCAAAATGGTTGCTAGATCAGCCACAGGTTGAATCTGTAAATTATTTGGGGCTGCCAGAAAACAAATATCATTCCTTGGCCAATAAATATTTGGAAAGAGGATTTGGCGGAGTACTTTCTTTCAAACTGAAGGGCGATAAAGCCTCTGCTGAGAAATTTGTAAATAGCCTAAAATTGATTAGTCACTTGGCTAATGTTGGCGATTCAAAAACCTTGATTATTCATCCGGCTTCAACTACACACTCTCAATTGTCTGAAGCAGAGCAGCTTAGTGCAGGTGTTGAACCGAATTCTCTAAGAATTTCAGTAGGAATAGAACATATTGATGATATTAAAGAGGATATTTTGCAAGCATTTTAAAGTATAGTGATGAGTTATAAGTGATGAGATTTCGAGTTTTTGCTATTAATATTTGTTAAAGTTGGCAATTTTTAACTCATCACTTATACCTCATAACTTATCACTAAAATTAAGCCCAACCAATGTATCCAATTGGAGTAATTCCATTCAATCTCAAATAGCAAATGGCTTGACCTCTGTGATGAATGATATGGTTTTCCATTGCATAAAATATTTTCCACATAGATAAATTGCCGCCCACAAAAGGTTCTTCTTTGGCAAGTTTTTCTTGATTCGATTCAATTAAGATTGTTCCAAGCCACGAATAAAATTCTTTCAATTCAGATTCCAGTTGAAGTTTTGTCAATGTTTCCCAATATTCTTTACTTTTTGAATCATAAGGATTTTTTAATCCCATTCTTCCACATAACTGGCTGGCAGTAAAGGTAATACAATGTACAAACTGAGTACGAAAGCTGAATGATTCAGGAGTGTATTTCCAATTTAATTTGTCTTCTGGCATTTGATTATAGACCGTTAGGGTATATTTCTCCGAATTTTTCATGGCTGAAAAAATATCCTTTTTCACATCTACCAGTAATTCATTTTCTGTATTTTTTGAAAAAGCAGGAATCGAAATTAAACTGGCTAAGAACGATTTTAAGACGGTTTTTCGGTTAATTTTCATTGTTTTAATTATTTATTTGAATCAAATGTATTCATTTTATTAAATAAAAAAAAACTCCTCAAAAATCAATTTGAGGAGTTTGGATTTATTATTTTTGGATTTTGTTATTTTTGTTGTGATTGAATAAATACATTCAGCATATCCATCAGGCCGCCTCCTTGTTGTTGAGGTGCTTGCTGTTGTTGTGAATTATTCAAAACGCCTCCTAAAACATCCATTAGGCCACCTCCAGTATTTTGTTGTTGGTTATTATTACCCATTACTGCGCCCATTATTGAATTTAAGTCAAATGAACTGTCATTTGGATCGTTTGTTTTGCTCACCAATTGGCCAATTACGGAGGGTAATACAGCAGAAACAATTCCACCAGCAGCTGATTTATTGATACCAAATTTCTCCATTAAGCTACCAACCGCTTGAGTCGCAATCCCAGATACTATTGGATTGGAGGCCAAATTGGCATTTTTGCCTGAAAGTAATCCCCAAATTCCGCTTGAGTTTCCTGATTCTCCTTGGCTTGCCAAGCCTCCCACTACTGAGCTTAGGATTGTCTGCATAGCTGAGTCATTATGCTCATTGGGTATTACTGGATTGTTTACGATAGCCTCCTGAGAATTCTCTTTTATAAGGCCCATTAATTGTTCTAACATTTCTTTTAATTTAAATTGATTAATGGGTCTAAATTACAAATTATTCTGGATTTTTAGTGAAAAAATTAGTTAACGGCCTCTAGGGTAATTTCAATAAGATGGTTATGCACTTCACCACCCTCATGCTGTGCATTTCTGGAAACTAGTTTCATCATTTTCTTTGTAAAACTTAAGACATCGTATGATTCTTGATCTATTGAGAGTACTTTGCCATCGGCCGAAATTCCGAAAGTGAATTCTTTATTTTCTTCACTGACAAAACACTTTACTGTCCCTCTATCAATTAATAGTTTTGATGTTAATACATTGAATATCAGTCTATCATCATTATTGCATGGCCCCAAATCACTTTTTCCTTCAGTTTTGGATTCAAGGTATTTCCAGGATTTTGAAGTGCCACTTGTGAGTTTTTCGAGTGGGCTTGAGTTGTCAACGGGTTCATTTTTTTTACAAGAAATGAAAATCAGAGTTAGGAGTATAAAATAATATTTTTGATTCATTTTTTAAATTCTATGGATATACCATATTAATGATTTTTTTGCAAATTTATTTTCAATAACCAAAAAAACCTGATCAATTACGATCAGGTTTTAAAGAATAAGCTAAAAGCTTAATTATTTTACTTTTTCAAATATTGCCTTAAAAGCATCTGGATGATTCATCGCTAAATCGGCCAATACTTTTCTGTTTAATTCGATACCTGATTTTGATATTTTACCCATAAAAGCTGAATAAGATAAGCCATGTAGACGAGCAGCAGCATTGATACGCATGATCCATAATGAGCGGAAATCACGCTTTTTAACTTTACGATCACGGTATGCATATTGCAGACCTTTCTCAATTTTGTTTTTGGCTACTGTCCATACGTTTTTACCTCTTCCGTAAAAGCCTTTGGCTAGTTTGAGTATTTTTTTACGTCTTGCTCTTGACGCTACATGGTTGACACTACGTGGCATAATTTTGTTGTTTTTTGGCTCGGGTGGGCTTTTTGCCGCTTTTTACCCTATACCTGGTGAAACAATAACGATTTTATTTTTGGGATTTTCCCAAAAACTTTTTACAAAGCTAATAATGCGTGTACTCTATTTGAGTCAGAGGCAGAAACTAAAGTAGCGTGAACTAGGTTACGCTTTTGCTTTGTGGTTTTTTTGGTAAGGATATGGCTATGAAAAGCGTGTTTACGCTTAATTTTGCCGGTTCCCGTTACTTTGAAGCGTTTTTTTGCTCCAGAGTTTACTTTCATTTTTGGCATTTTAGTATAATTTTTATGCTGTTAAATAACTCTATTCTAAAAATAGAATGCGAAATTACTAATTTTTAAGCAAAAAGCCAAACTACTTCCCAATTTAATTGGTCTGTAATTTGGCTTTTTAACAATTATTATTCAATTATTTTTTTACCACTACTTTAGGAGAAAGCATCAAAAACATTCTTTTGCCTTCCAATTTTGGAGCTAGGTCTACTTTACCATAGTCATCAAGCGCTTGAGCAAATCGGACCAACAGCTTTTCTCCACGATCTTTAAATACAATTGCTCGACCCACAAAATGTACATAGGCCTTTATTTTAGCACCTTCTTTTAAGAAGGCAATGGCATGCTTGAGCTTAAAGTCAAAATCGTGATCATCGGTATTAGGGCCGAAGCGAATTTCCTTCATCACAATTTTTTGTTGCTTTGCTTTCAGCTCCTTTTGCTTCTTTTTTTGATCGTATTTGAATTTAGAATAATCGACCACTCTGCAAACAGGCGGCACTGCATTAGGGGATATTTCAACTAAATCCAAACTTTGTGCAACGGCCATTTCAATTGCTACTGCAAGGTCAAAAACACCTTGCTCAACGTTGTCACCTACCAATCGCACTTGTGCTGCACGAATCAGATTGTTTATTTTATAGGGTTCTTCTTTTCTGGGTTTGAATGTGTTGTTTGGGCGTATTGCCATATTCGGTTTTTAGATTTTAGATTTTAGGTTTTAGATTTCTTCGTAATTTGCTGATTTCTAAAGCCCTCAATTAATTAATTTTAGTAAAATTATAATAAAAAAAGATTTATTTGCTATTGCTTAACAATATTTTTATCAATTTCAAGTTTTGCTGTTTTCAAAAAATCTGATATCGGCATGGCTCCTAAATCGCCTTCTCCCTTTTTTCTGATGGAAACCATCTGCTCTTCTTGCTCTTTTTCGCCTACAATAATCATAAATGGTACTTTGGCTACTTCGGCATCTCGAATTTTTCTGCCAATTTTTTCATCACGATGATCGACATAACCTCTAAGGTCATTTTCTTGCAAGGTAAGCAAAACATCGTTGGCATAGTCTTCATATTTTTCTGAAATAGGTAAAATAGCAAACTGCTCTGGTGAAAGCCAAAGTGGGAAATTACCAGCGGTACTCTCTATCAAAATGGCAATAAATCGCTCCATAGAACCAAATGGGGCTCTGTGAATCATCACTGGCCTATGTTTCTGATTATCAGCTCCCGTATATTCTAATTCGAATCGATTGGGTAATTGATAGTCAACCTGAATGGTACCCAGCTGCCATTTTCTGCCGAGAGCATCCTTAACCATGAAGTCCAATTTTGGTCCATAAAAAGCCGCCTCACCTAATTCAACCACGGTTGGTAGTCCTTTTTCAGCAGCCGATTTAATGATAGCCGATTCCGCTTTTTCCCAATCTTCATCATTGCCTATGTATTTTGTTTTGTTTTCAGGATCACGAAGCGAAACTTGTGCTGAGTAATCGCTAAAACCCAGTGCCTTGAATACATAGAGTACCAAATCGATTACTTTCATGAATTCGTCTTCCACCTGGTCGGGCCGACAGAAAATATGAGCATCATCTTGAGTGAAGCCTCTTACTCTAGTTAAACCGTGTAATTCACCACTTTGTTCATAACGATACACAGTCCCAAATTCGGCCAAGCGCAAGGGTAAGTCACGATAGGAGCGAGGTTTGGTTTTATAGATTTCGCAATGATGCGGGCAATTCATTGGTTTTAACAAAAATTCTTCATTCAGATCAGGTGTTTTGATGGGTTGAAACGAATCTTTGCCATATTTTTCATAATGACCAGAGGTAATATAAAGCTGTTTTGAGCCAATATGAGGGGTAACAACTGGTGAATACCCCGCACGAACCTGCGCCTTTCTAAGAAAATTTTCTAACCTTTCACGTAAAACGGTTCCTTTAGGCAACCACAATGGAAGGCCAGCGCCCACTTTTTCAGAAAAAGCGAAAAGCTCTAATTCTTTACCTAACTTACGATGATCTCGTTTTTTTGCCTCCTCTAATAAGGTCAAATACTCCTCTAACTCCTTTTGCTTGGGATAGGTTACTGCATATACTCTGGTGAGTTGTTTACGAGTTTCGTCGCCACGCCAAAAGGCACCAGCCACACTCATCAATTTTACAGCTTTTATGAAGCCCGTATTGGGGATGTGCGGGCCTCGGCACAGATCAGTGAAGTTGCCTTGATTATAGAAAGTTATTTGACCATCTTGAAGGCCATCGATCAGTTCTAATTTATATTCATCTCCTTTTTCGGTAAAATACTCAATCGCATCGGCCTTACTCACTTCTGTTCTGCTATACTCATTTTTTTGGCGAGCGAGCTCGAGCATTTTATCTTCAATTTTTTTGAAATCATCTTGCCCAAAACTTTTTTCACCTAAATCAATATCATAATAGAAGCCGGTTTCAATGGCTGGCCCAATACCAAATTTTGTGCCTGGGTATAATGCCTCAATCGCCTCAGCTAATAAGTGAGCAGATGAATGCCAAAAAGTAGACTTTCCTTCTGTATCATTCCATGTAAGTAGCTGAACAGTAGCATCTTGCGTGATTGGTCTGCTCGAATCCCAAATCTCTCCATTTACTCTAGCTGCTAGCACATTACGGGCAAGGCCTTCACTTATACTTAAAGCAAGATCGTTACTGTTGCTTCCTAAAGGTAATATTTTAACGGTACCATCAGGTAAGGTAATATTTATTTGATTGATCATTTAATTGTAGGTATTGGAAATTTATTGGATAGCTTATTGGCAGATGAATCTTTCTTTGAATTCGGTATTTTTTTGGGTTGTATTTCAATTAGATTGATTCGAACTGTATCAGCTTTTGGTTTTTTTAATAGATTTTTTGCTAAGTTGTTTTCATCAGAATTATCGACGTTTTCTTCAACATAATACATTCTTTCTTCTAATCTTTTGATACCCTCAATGGCCCTGTAGTCTCTATTATTGACAGCAAACCCCAACGTATAATACTCTAAGGCTTTGTCTTTATCTCCCAGATTTTCATGACACATCCCTAAACTAGTATTGATAAAAGGTGTTTTGGGTGCAAATTTATGTGTATTTTCAAAAAAACTAATTGCTTCAACAAAATACTTATTTTTTAAACACATCATTCCAGCATCGTAGCTCACCTGGAACATGTTCGGTTTTAATAAAATTGCTTTTTGAAAAAAATATATGGCACTGTCTATATTTTGCTTTTTCTGATAGATTTTTGCCAAAATGGAACAGTTTTCAGCATCGTCAGGATATTGTTTGGCCAGTTCAACAGTAATAGCCATAGCCAAGTCTGTATTTCCTTGATTATTATATATTTCTGACAATCGTTTATAGCTATTGCTAAACCTTGGTTTGTATTGTTTGGCCAAATTGTAATTTTCTATCGCCTGAGTGGTATCTCCTAATTTAACATTTAACAAAGCTTGGTAATAATAGACCTCACCATTAAACGGCGCAATTTCCGTGGCATATTTAAAATACTTTTTGGCTTCTTCAATTTGGTTGTTTTTTTGATAAAGATCAGCCAAAATAATATAAATTTCGGGAGTTTTGAGCCCTAATATTTCTGTTACTTTTGCCTCTTCCAATGCTTCACGATACTTGCCTTGTTCACGGAGGATTTCACTTTTTAATAATCGATACCGACCATCATTCGCATTGAGAGCAAGGGCTTCATCGATATCAGATTTTGCATTTTCGAGATTATTTAATTGAATATAAATATTTGCTCTTTTAAAATAGTTTTCAGGATTGCTCGAATTACTCCCGATTTCATCATTTAAAAGTAATAGAGCTGCCTTTTGTTTTGAAAATTCGATATCATTGGGCAAAGGAGGAATAAAAGTGCCTTCATTATTACTATTTTTTTTACATGAAAAAGTAACAAAGCTGCAAATGATAATGTATAAAATGGATTTTAGGCCTTTCATTATGCAAATTTACAAAAACTTTGGGAGTTTGTTGGTTAGGAAGTTTGTAAAGAGTTTGTTCGTTAGAAAAAGTTCTGAGATGTTTGCTAGTTCTAAGAGTTTGAAAATTCGAATAAATAAAGTCTTGAAGTGCCAAATTTTTATCCTATTTAATCAACCTTAGGAATGAAACCTGCAATAAACTCCTAATGGTAGTTTGATATTGAAGTGATCTTGTATGTAAAGCTCACCAATTTCGAGATTTTTAACCTTGCCAAAAATAGTTTTTATCAAATTTTCGACAATCAAAGCTGAAAAGCCCAAAGAATAAAGATTAAGTATAAAGTAATGATTTTCAGGATCTAATAAAAGTTTACATTGCTTTAAAAGTTCATTTATTTGCTCTTCAAGAATCCATTTCTCTCCATCGGGGCCTCTTCCATAGGCTGGTGGATCCAAAATGATTCCATTGTATTTTTTTTCTCGACGCACTTCTCTTTGTACATATTTCATGGCATCGTCAAAAACCCATCTGATATTGTCCAATTCGCTCGCTTCCATGTTGTCTTTAGCCCAAGAAATTACTTGTTTTACTGAGTCCACGTGACTTATATCAGCTTTAGCACTTTTTGCTGCTAATGATGCACCACCTGTGTAGGCAAATAAATTCAGGACTCGATAGTCGGGCTGAGTATGCTCTCCGATAAAATCCCAATTGACCGCTTGTTCAGGAAATATACCCACATGCTTAAATGATGACATGGCTATTTTGAACTTAAGGGGTTTATTGTTCAGTAAATACTGAATATACCATCGATCAGGAATCTTTTTTAGCAATATCCATTCGCCTTTTTCCTGGCTCCCTTTGTCTTTTTTGAAATAAGCGTGCGATTGGTTATTCCACTCTTCTTCTGTTAATGATTTGTCCCAAATGGCCTGTGGCTCTGGCCTTCGAAGAATATACTGACCGAATCGTTCCAACTTTTCAAAGCCCCCGCAATCTATCAATTCGTAATCTTTCCAAGTGGTAGGGGTAAGGGTTTGAATCATATTTAGTTGTTTGTTATTAGTTGTTTGTTATTAGTTATTAGTTGTCTTTGTCGATAGTTGATAGCTGATACCTGATACCTGATACCTGATACCTGATACCTGATACCTGATACCTGATACCTGAAAAAAATATCACAAATTTACAAAAATAAAACCAGCCCAAAATTAATTGAACTGGTTTTAAAAATCATGAAGAACTTAAAACTCACCACTCACCACTCAAAACTCATAACTAAAAAGAAACCTTATTTAAGTAAAATACATTTCTTCTGCCGTTCTCATCATTCGTAATACGTTGAATACCAGTGGCTAAGAAGTAGTTTCCATACCAAAGTTCTATGTCATCAGTGGAAGTTCTTTTAACTGAATCCCCTTCTTTTTCCGAAGAAACTTGTTTACTTTTTAGCTCATCTATTACAATTCCATTTTTCAAAGTTTTGGAAAATATTTCGCCTTTATCAGAGTATGACATGGTGATAATATCGCCTTCTACATTCACTTTTACTTTTTCTTTTAGCGTTTGCGTTTTTACGTTTTTGAGTTCTATATTATTGTCCCAGAGCAAGTTGCCAGCCTTATCAAATGCTGCAACGATACCGTGAGTATATTTCCAGCCGTCAAATATCTCTCTATTTCCATAACCTCTATAGCCGTAATAATTGCTGAATGGCGAATACATGCCCCAGTTGCCATAGCCCCAACGATAAGGGTTGAAGTAAGAGGAATAAAAAGGGCTAAACATTCCAAAAGCTGACCCATAAGGCGAGTAATAATTGTTGTTATACTTGTATTCAGGGTAAAAGGCTTCCGCCACCAGAATGTAATTATCACCTTGTTTGATCACCTCATGTACAAGCATTCTATGAGAAAGCTTCAAATCTTTTCCTTTTTCTTTTTTATCCTGAACTTTCTTCTCCTGTTTTTCTCTTTGTTTAGGGCTTAAGAATGCAAAATAGTTTTTGAAGTCTGTAAAATCATAGAATTTGGTTTCAGTGATTTCATTGTCATCGATTTTTGTTAAATAAATCCCCTGTGAATAAGGTCCTTTTTGGGAGCCAATTGTATTTTTATAGCCATAGGTACCAAACATTATTTGATTGTTGGCGGTAACAGTGTTCAAGCGGCCATTCATCATTGCAAAGTCATCCTCAGGGTCCAATTGAATTTCTGATAGCGGCATTCCATTGAGGTCAAATGATTTTACAATCAGCTGATAATCTTTTACTTTCCCCACCGCAAAAGTAATATTTACTCGTTGAAGTAAAGTGTCAGTTTCCATTGATTGTACCTCGGCAAGTCCTTTAAAAGCGGTAGGCAATACTTTTGATTTTTTATTTACCAAGTCAGTAAAAAGTATCACAGGCGCATTTTTGACCATTCCTGATAAAAAAACTACATTATCTGTTGCCTCAAAATCAGAAAGTTCGATTTTGTCAATTGAAAATATTTGGTATTTCTCAATGAAGCCTGGCCCAGGGTAAATTTTGATGATTTCATAGGTATTGCTTTTGTACTTACTAAATAATAAATAAACATGCTTGCCATCAAAACTATGGGTTACATAGTCCAAATTATTTCCTATTGTGCCATTTAAGTTCCAATTGAGGTTCAAATCGGTATCATACTTTTTTAAATTGAATGAATTGGCGCTCGTTTGAGAGAGCACAATTACTCCTTTTTCTTTGATTGGAATAGAGAAAACCTCCATGTTGGTAGGTACAGGGATCTCTATTCTTTGCAAGCTCTGGGCTTGTCCACAAAATGTTATAACTAATTGTAAAACAACTAGATAATGGATTTTAATTTTCATTATTTGCATGTTCTAAAATAATATCAAACTCTTCTTTGCTTACTTTACTTACCGATAATCTACTTAATCTAATCAATTCCATGGCGGTAAGTCTGTTATCCGATTTTATAGCTGAGAGGGTCACAGCTTTGGGTAATTTTTCTCGAGGTTTTATTTGCACCACCACCCATTTGCCTGTGTCATCAGTCTCATCAGGAAAATGCTCTTTTACCACTTCAACTATCCCAACGATCTCTTTGCCTTCATTTGAATGATAAAAAAATGCTAAATCTCCCACTTTCATTGCCATCAAATTCAATCTTGCTGCATAATTTCTTACGCCATCCCAAGTTCCAATTCCTTGGTTGATGAGGTCGTCCCAAGAATAAGCCGAAGGCTCAGATTTCATTAACCAGTAATTCATAATTTTAGTTTTAACGAATTTTTTATTGAAAAATGTCTAATCTTATAATTTTTTAATTGAATTTTAATGAGGGTAGTTTGACAGTTTGAAAAAGTTTATGAGTTTGAAGAAGTTTGCAATTTACTGAATCAGCTGACTACTGGATTTTTGAACTAACAAACTATTAAACTAACAAACTAACAAAGTTTTGAACTAGCAAACTTCCAAACTCCCCATCAAGGAAACTTCGGAAACTTACTGAAATCCGGTTGCCTTTTTTCCATAAATGCATTTCTGCCCTCTTTGGCTTCTTCACTTAAATAATACAATAAAGTGGCATTGCCAGCCAATTCTTGTATTCCAGCCTGACCGTCCAACTCCGCATTAAATGCCGATTTTAACATTCTCAAAGCCAAAGGACTTTTTTGAAGTATCTTTTTGCACCATTCTATTGTAGTTTCTTCTAATTTATCTAAAGGCACTACCTTATTAACTAAGCCCATTTCTTTGGCTTCTTGTGCATCATATTGATCGCACAGATACCATATTTCTCGTGCCTTTTTCTGTCCGACTACTCTTGCCAAATAGGAAGCACCAAAACCACCATCAAAACTACCCACAATAGGGCCAGTTTGTCCAAAGCGGGCATTTTCAGCCGCAATACTAAGGTCGCAAACCACATGCAACACATGGCCACCGCCTATTGCCCAGCCTGCTACCATGGCAATTACAGGTTTCGGGATAGA
>JAZKGO010000213.1:0-1084 GCA_040385875.1 Bacteroidota bacterium | reverse complement strand
GAATCTGAAAATCCCTATTTTCAAAAAGTAATTTCATTTGTAAATCTTTGGAAATCTGGAGCAGAAACCATCCAAATAAAAACATCTGGCTCAACCGGTATTCCTAAAGTTATTGACATCAAAAGAGGTCAAATGGTTGCCAGTGCAAAAATGACGGCTCAAATTTTTGGGTTAAAAGAAGGTAGTCATCTATTTTGCTGTTTAAATGTTGATTTTATCGCTGGAATGATGATGATGGTGAGAGCGATGGAGTTAAAAGCACAAGTAACTGTAATTGAGCCAGTTAATAATCCTTTTTTGAATATTCATTCGGATAAAAAATATGATTTTGCAGCCTTTGTACCCATGCAGATGGAAGCAATTTTAGAAAATGATCAATCAAAAAAATATTTGAACAAAACATCAGGCCTTCAAAATATTATTATTGGCGGAGCGGCTGTAAATGAAAATATTTCAACAAAAATTGAGAGTATTGCTATACCTTGTTTTGCTACTTATGGGATGACAGAGACCGTTTCGCACGTGGCCATAAGACCTCTTAATGGTGAAAATAAATCGCCTTATTTCCAAAAATTGAATGAGATTGATTTTGAAATAGACGATAGAAACTGTTTAAAAATAAAAGGTGATTGTACCGATAATCAATGGGTCCAAACCAATGATATTGTTGAAATGATAAATTCTCACAGTTTTAAATTGTTGGGAAGGGCAGATAGGGTGATAAACAGTGGGGGAATCAAAATATTTTTGGATAGAGTTGAAAAAGATATAGAAACGGTGGTTCATGAATATTTCCATAACAATGTTAGGTATTTTCTTTTTGGTATAGCCGATCAAAAATTAGGAGAAAAATTGGCCATTGTGATTGAGGCTGAGAATCCTAATTTTCTGACCAACTGCAAAGATATTTTCAAAAATTCGACTCTGAGCCGCTATAGCCTTCCAAAGGAAGTCTTTTTTATGCCTACCTTTATACCCACAGAATCTGGTAAAATAGATTATAAAAATACAATTAAGCAGCTATTAAATTAATTATAATGGATTCATTATCAATATATTACTCGACACCATTTGATGTGCCAGC
>JAZKGO010000212.1:0-18112 GCA_040385875.1 Bacteroidota bacterium | reverse complement strand
GAAAATGCCCAAAAATTAGGCTATGAGGCCAAAATATTTGATTCTCAAAATAATCCAGCAACTGAATCTGATAATTTCGAAAACTTGATTTCATCAGGTTTCGATGCTATTCTTTTTAATCCAACAGATGCCGATGGCTCCATTTCTAATATTCTGAAAGCCAAAGCAGCTGGCATACCAGTTTTTTGTATGGACAGAGAAGTCAATGCCGATGATGCGGCCACGAGCCAGATTTTGTCGGATAATTACTCAGGTTGTGTGGAGGTCGGGATAGCTTTTGCTAAGGCTTTAAAAGAAAAAGGAGATTATGTTGAAATATTGGGCTTAGTGGGCGACAACAATACTTGGGCTCGCTCGGGTGGCTTTCATTCAGTGGTAGATAAATTCCCGAATCTGAAAATGGTGGCACAACAAAGTGCCGATTTTGATAGAAATAAGGCAATGGAAGTATTGGAGAGCATATTACAGGCCCATCCAAATATCAATGCGGTTTTTTGTGGAAACGATGCGATGGCATTAGGGGCTTATCAGGCGCTGCAAGCCGCTGGCTTGGATAGAAAAGTAATGATTTTTGGATTTGATGGTGCAGATGAGGTGGTGGAAAAAATCAAGGAAGGGAAAATAGTAGCTACAGGCTTACAGTTTCCAAAAGTAATGGCTGAAACTGCCGCCCAATATGCAGACGAATTTTTTAAAGGTAGAATGGACTTCCCTCAAAGAGTGCCAGTGGAAGTTGAATTGATTGTTAAAAAGTGATGAGATATGAGTGAGGAGATTTAATGGTAAAACTCATCAAATACTCTCATTGCTCATTAATAAAATAATGGATTTATGAAAAGAATAGCAATTTTAATAATTATCGTATTCTTAGGATACAATTCTGTGTATTTTGAAAAGCTAAGTTTGAGGACTTCAAAATCTGGCAAAAACATAGATTTTGAACCGATTGCAGTAAAACTTTATGCTGAAATTATACAAAAAACCGCTCCCAATATTGACAGTTTACAAGCCGAATTATTGGATAATCAAGACAGTACTTTTGCAAGATATGGGAATCGATTGGGTATTGGCAAGTCGGCTTATTTTATGGGAATTATGGAGGGTGAGATTACTCAAATCAATAAAAATGAAATCATTTTGAAAAGTCAAAAGGGTGTGGAATATCACCTCGATTTGGTCTTTATTTTTGGAAATACCATCAGGGATGCATCTAAACTTGTAAAACTTACAGACTATAAAAAAACATCAGAATTTAATGCCTTATCTGAAGCACTAAATACCATTATTAGAGAGCAAAAAATACCTGTACAACTAGCCAATTTAAAAGTTGGCGATAAGGTAGATGCAAAAGTAGCATTTAAACTAGGTCGAAAGGAGTCTGATTTTTCAAAATTGACATTCTTACCCATCACAATCAGTAATACAACTAGATAAGTTTAAATGAAAATAACAATAGCTCATCATTAAAAAAATGTTAAAAGCCGTAAACATTTCAAAAGCATTTCCGGGCGTAAAAGCCTTAGATGGTGTCAATATGACTTTTTATCCAGGAAAGGTAACAGCAATTTTGGGTGAAAATGGAGCGGGGAAATCAACGTTATTGAAAATTTTAAGCGGAATTTATTCGGATTATGAAGGGGAAATATTGATTGAAAACAAACCTCAAAAATACAATCATGTCAAAGACTCACAGGCAGCTGGAGTCGCCATCATCCATCAAGAACTGAATCTTATTCCTGATTTGAGCATTGCTGAAAATCTCTTTTTGGGGAATGAAATATCAGACCATTGGGGGATTTTGAATCAGCGAAAAATGGAGAGTTTGAGTGCTAGCCAATTAAAAAAAGTCGGCCTTGACATCCCCGTCCAAACAAAAGTTAAGGAGCTAAAAATAGGTGAGCAACAGTTGGTAGAGATTGCCAAAGCGTTGCTATTTGAGGCTAAAATAATATTTATGGATGAGCCGACTTCGGCCTTAAGTGACAAGGAGATTGAGAAACTCCATCACATTGTGAATACTTTAAAAGAAGAAGGTAAAATAATAGTGTATATCTCCCACAAAATGGAGGAGCTTTTCAAAATAGCTGATAGATTTGAAGTGCTGAGAGATGGCCTGAGCGTGGGTTCTGGGGAAATAAATGAGATTACTGAAGATGAGTTGATTAAAATGATGGTGGGAAGAGAAATACTGAAAAAAGAGCAAAGATTCATTGATTATAATTCTGAAATCATTTTTTCAGTTAAAAATGTTTCCCTATTTGATTCAGATAAAAAAGAAAACCGACTTAAAAATATCAATTTTGACATCAAAAAAGGGGGAATTTTAGGGATTTTTGGATTGATGGGTGCTGGAAGAACTGAACTTTTGGAATCGCTTTTTGGCCTCAATTCTGGCAAAGTTTCGGGTAAGATTAGCTTAAACGGAAATCTGGTTGAATTCAAATCTCCAAAAGATGCCATTAAGGCTGGCCTGGCCTTTTTGACGGAAGATAGAAAAACCGAAGGTCTGGTATTGGGAATGGATATTTCTTCGAATATTGGACTCACTACTTTACCAGAATTTGATTGGCTTTATGACAAAAAAGAAGCAAATGCAGCCAATGCCTTTGTGAAATCTTTAGCAATTAAAACACCGTCTGTCAGTACTTTATGTGAAAATTTGAGTGGTGGAAATCAACAAAAAGTGGTATTGGCCAAATGGCTAAGTACCCAACCCATCCTACTTTTGATGGATGAGCCTACCAGAGGAATAGATATTAATGCCAAAAACGAAATTTATAAATTAATAGCAAAATTGGCCTCAGAAGGTATGAGTATTCTCGTGGCGTCCTCAGAAATTCCAGAACTTTTGGCCATTTCAGATAGAATAATTGTGATGGCAGATGGAAAAATTAATGGTGAATTTTCGGCAGAAGAGGCCAATGAGGAAGTTTTATTGAAAGCAGCTATTTAATCCAGTGATGAGTGATGAACGATAAGTGATGATTGGGCAATCCAGCAAAAAAATAATTTAAAAAAAATATCCCAGCTTTCTTTTCTGATATTGTTAGAAATTCAAATCTTATAAAAAACTTATCTCTCATCTCTTATAACTCATCACTTAAATAAATGAATAAAGAAATTCTAAAAAAATCACAATCTCTAATTGGCTTATTTTTGTTATGCCTAATTATCAGCCTCTTATCAGATAAATTTCTGACAGAAACCAATCTTTGGAATGTGTTAAGGCAAATTTCCGTAAACGTATGTATTTCGGTAGGGATGACTTTGGTGATTCTCACTTCAGGTATTGATCTTTCTGTTGGATCAGTTTTGGCATTTTCATCAGCTGTTGGAGTAGGGCTTTTAAAAAACGGGTTGACGTTTGATCGTTTCGATACTTTCATGGGTTTTACAGTTTTAGGTTGTGTTTTAATTACTCTTTTGGTGGGCATGTTGCTCGGCTTATTTAACGGCTGGGTGATTACGAAATTTGCCCTACCACCTTTTGTGGCCACTTTGGCGATGCTCACCATGGCCAGAGGTCTCACCATGCTTTATACGAAAGGCATTCCTATTTCTAATCTTGGCAATTCGTTCGAGATGATTGGTTCAGGCTGGTTTTTGGGAATTCCAATCCCAGTTTGGATATCTGCTTTTGTGGTAATTCTAATGCTTTTTTTGACTAAAAAAACTTCCTTTGGTCGCCATATTTATGCCATCGGTGGCAACGAAAAAGCCGCCTTACTTTCGGGGGTAAACGTGAGCAAAGTTAAATGGCTGGTTTATGGTATTTCAGGAATTATGGCCGCCATTGGGGGTATTTTAGTTTCGTCACGATTGAATTCAGCGCAACCCAATGCAGGTACAAGTTATGAATTAGATTCTATCGCAGCAGTTGTCATTGGCGGAACTTCTCTTTCAGGTGGTGTGGGTACGATAACAGGAACAGTAATCGGAGCTGTAATCATTGGTGTGCTCAATAATGGATTAGTTCTACTAAACGTCTCCCCTTTTTGGCAACAAGTGGTCAAAGGATTGGTAATTTTATTGGCAGTTATAATTGACCGAAGAAGCAAAAGAAAGTGATGAATTATGAACGATGAGTGATAAGTAAAATGGAACGTATTATTCAAATATAAGAATGAATGAATTACAAAATATCATTTAACCAAAGAGCCAAATTATCTTTGGAAATGTTAAAAAACCGGCCACTTATCACACTTGAGGAGGCCAGAAAACAGGCAAAATGGTTAAAAGAAAATAGTTTAAATAAGAATACAGCTGCCAAAAAATAACATGCAAAATTCATCACTCATAACTCATAACTCTCCACTAAAATTCGTACTTGCTATAGACCAAGGAACATCCTCCACCAAAAGCATTATTTTTGATGAAAATGGAAAGGCCGTGGCTAAAGGTCATAAAGATTTGCAAGCCAACTATTTTGACAATGGATTTGTGGAGCAAGATCCTGATGGGATTTATCAAAATGTGCAAGAGTCTGTTAAAGAATGCCTGAGTGATTTTATCGAAAAGGGTTTCGATCCAAATAATATTGTTTCTTGCGGGATTAGTAATCAAAGAGAAACGTTTATTCTATGGGATCAATTTGGAAAAGCTTTGACGCCAGCTATCGTTTGGGCATGCAAACGTTCAATAAATATTTGTCAAGAATTGATTGAAAAAGGTCAAAATGAGCTAGTTAGGCAAAAAACAGGATTAATAATCGACCCGTATTTTTCGGGAACAAAACTGCTCTGGCTGCTTGAAAATGACCTTACTCTTCAAAACAAATTAGAAGCGGGTGAGCTTTATTTTGGTACGGTTGATACTTGGCTTTTATATAAAATAAGCAATGGCCAATCATTCAAAACTGATTATACCAATGCCTCCCGAACCCTACTTTTTAATATCCATACGCTCCAATGGGACCAAGAAATTCTACAATTGTGGGGCCTAGAAAAATTAAATCTGCCAGAAGTATGCCCGTCGAGTTCGGAATTCGGAGTTTGGAATTGGGAATTAATAGCAAAAGAACGTTCTAAATTTCGAATTCCAAATTCCCCACTCCCAATTCATGCAATGATTGGCGACTCACATGCTGCCGCTTTTGGTGAAGGTTGCTTTGAGAAGGGTGCCGCAAAAGTAACGCTGGGAACAGGAAGCTCCATTATGATGAACATTGGCGAAAAGCCTGTGATTTCTTCATCGGGGATGCTCACCACCATTTGCTGGAGTATTGGAAATCGGGTTGATTATGCACTGGAAGGGGCTATTGTTTCTTGTGGCTCAACTATTGAATGGCTCAAAAACAGCCTGAATCTCTTTGAGGACGTAGCTGAAACCGAAAAAATGGCGATTGATATTCCAGACAACGCTGGAGTCTATTTGATACCGGCTTTCAGTGGTTTGGGTGGCCCACATTGGCAAATGAGCCGCAAAGCTTCCATTGAGGGGATGACTTTTGGCACCACTAAAAATCATATCATCAGAGCTGCTTTAGAAAGCATTCCTTATCAAATAAAGGATGTGGTGACGGCCATGGAACAAGATATGCAGATGCCTTTAAAATCAATTTCGGTGAATGGAGGATTAACAAAAAATGAATTTGTAATCCGCTTTTTGGTAGATTTATTAGGAATTGAATTGAAAAAACAGCAAAACCCTGATATTTCAGCTTTAGGAGCTGCCTATTTGGCCGGATTAAAAAGCGAAATTTATAAAAGCATCGAACAAATAACAGCACTCAATCAACAAAATACTGCCACTATTTTACCAGATCCAGCCAATGAAGTGGTGAAAGTTGGTTATCAGGGTTGGAAAAAACATATCAGCAATTTTACCATAATTGATTAATTTGGCCAAATAATCCACTTTTTCTACTGACTTTTCTTATTCACCACGGTAAAAATTGGCACATTCACATTGATACTTGCACTCGTTGCCCATTTTTTATTAATAGCAATGGTATTAGTGGAGCCTACTTTTTCAAGTAATGGCATTTGCTGATGGCCAAAATTGAGTGTTAGGGGGAAGTTTTTTCCAAAATTAAACGAAATAAATATTCCCGGACTTAAGATTTCTCTCAAATATATTTTCTCAATTGATGATTCTTCATTGCCAAACCGATTGGCAGTAAGCGGCCCAATATCAATGAAACTTGGCATAAGACTTAGTTGATATTTGTTCAAAGGAAAAGTAAAACTCACACCCAAAGGAGTCGAAAGTCCCCATTTATTGGCACGAGTCATAAAGTAGCTTGGTCCCAAATATGAGTCAATTGCCACATTCAATTTGGTACTTCTTTTATCACGCCAGCTCCCCACTGGTGCGGCAAAGTTTTCCAATATTTGATTCACCTCATCAGAGTTTTCGGCTTCCGCCATTTGGGCAATAAATTGACCTTTGGTTGAGATAAAGTTGATCAAATCAATTAATTTATTGTCCTTTGAGTTGATTTCAGTCAATAGTTCGCCAAAATAGAGCAACTCATTTGAGTATCTTTTTTGCACATGATTTTTGTAAATGGAGGTAATCGATTGGCTAATATTGATAAACTTATCAATCGAACTATTTTGAGGAGTATCCTTTACAATCTGTTTGATTTCTTTGACCATTCCCATCAAGTTGGTGGCGGACTCCAAATACGACAAAAAAAGCTCCACCTTTCTACCCGTCGAATCCTTCGACTTCACAGATGATTTAATCTCGTTGATTCGAGAAGTTACTCTCCCGATTGTATTCACCAAACTGGAGAATTGAGCCAAATTATTGGCATGAGCATTAATAGTCGAAAACAAGCTCTGCTTTCCAAAACTAATATTTTTGTTTTTAGCGACTTGCGCCACTAATCCCATAAAATATCTGAAATGTAGGCTATCCGTTAATAGTGATTTTATTTTTGCTTTTTCCAGCCAATAATGGTCTTTTGAGCTTGCGTTATTTCGCAAAGCCATTGAAAAAAGTTGAACACTTTTAAAAGCCCCGACTAAAGTTGAATCAGTATTTTTTAAAATTTCATTGTCAGTAATTGCCAGATTTTCCAATGCATCACCCACAAAAACTTCATTGTCCAATTGATTCACAAAATCGAATGATAAATTAGTAATGTATCTAGCATTTTTAATTTTGGATAATTGCCCACTTATTTGGGAGCTATCATCTTCAATTAAAGATTCAATTGAAAGGGGTAGTTTTTCTAAATCATCTTTGAAATTTTGCTTAATCACTGGCAAATAGGTATTATAGTTATAAATTTTTGTGCCAATCAAATTCAGCTCCTCAAACGTATTTTTAAATAAAACGCTGGCATCTCTAACATTTTTGTCGTTCAATTTTTGAGTAAACTCATTAAAAAAAGAGATAGCCAGTTCGTTTTTCACTCTCCCCACAATGAATTTAGCCAAACCATCCGCATATTTGGTGACATCTAAACCTCCTATTTTGTTTGATATATTTACACCATGCAAAGCTCCAGAAGGATCATCTTCATTTGGTTTAATATGATTGGTTTGAATTAGTTTTGGCAATAGTATATTATCCTCTTTTGCCCCATATTTTTGTAAGATTTGATTAAGTCTCATAGTGTCATTTAATGAAACAGCCCCTTTAAGTGATAAAGCTTCTTCAAAAATGTTATATGAGTCTGTTTTTGGTTCTTTATTAATAATATTATTGTTATTATTATGGGTAGCGTCCTGTGTTGTGTCAATAGCAAGTGCGATTCTAGGTGAATCATTTTTCTTTATATCTACTCCAAAAGATTGTATATCAATCTGTAGGACTTTATCATTAATTTTAATTTTCAAAATGGAATTTAAATTAATAAACGAAATAAAAAAAGGGCTTTTAATAATTCCTATTGAAGTAGAGCCTACTGAAATCTTATCTGTTTCCAAAACATTCATAACTTTCAGCTTTTCATTTAGTTTCAATGTTGCAGAGCTATCACTATTACTGCTCCATGTAGCCTGTCCAAAAGATTGCACAGTATAAAAAAAAGCGAATACAAAAATTGTAGTTATATTTTTCATAATCAGCTATTTAAGGTTCCAATTTGCATAATATCAAACACGTCAGCAAGCTTAATTCCAAAAGAAAAATGTTGGTTATTGATCACTGTTCCACCTACTAAAATCCCAATGGGGATTCCAGAAGAGTCTATAATAAGCGAACCCGAATCGCCTGGTTGTGATATGGCGGTTGCAAAATCATTCAGGTGATTGCCCATCACCAATAAATCAAAATACCTTACATCCTTACTACCCTGGTCGTCAAATGTAAAATACTTTCCAGTATTCAGAAGCAAACCATTTTGATCGCCAGAAAGCGTTTTAATAGTTATCACCGTTTTACCCTCTTCGCTGGAATGTACCGTTCTGAATTGACTGATTGTGGGGATACCTATTTCATTCACCAATTCTTCAGCTTTTGAATCCAGGTCGACCAAACCCGCATCACAAAAGACAGACATTACGGTATTTTTAACAATACCAATTGGCTTTTGCTCATTATTCTTGGTAATCATCTCAATTCCCGCTTTGTTCACATCAATAAAGCTAGTTTTATCGGTTCGTACCACATGAGCGCAGGTGAGAATTGCTTTTTTATTGGTCCGCTTGTTGAGCACAATTCCAGCAGCTGTGCCTCTACTATCGGTAAATTTTTGAATGATAGAACCCGTTTGAATAGTTCCATTGTCTTGCCCAAGCGTCGCTTTTTTACCAGTTTTCATCACAAATGGAACTTCAAACTCATGATTATTCAATACTATTTTGATAAATTGAGGGAAATTATCTGGCACAGTATCTTTCTCAAAAATTACCTCAATTGCCTGATTATTAGCACTATTGGATATCTTATTAGCGGCTACAAATCCTTTTATATTTTCCCAATTTTTCAGGTTTTGAGAAATGGCAATTGAAACTGGGTTTGATTCAGACAAGGCCAGCCCATCCGAATTAATTTTATTTGGGTCTGTTGTGTTGTTGACCTCCTTTTCATCAGGTTTTACTCCCGCACCTCTTATGGCCACGAGCTTTTTGAGCAAATCAAACCAAAATTGTGCTCCTAAACTTAGAGCCAAAGCTGTGATCAATATTCCCCAAAATTTCTTTTCTGAAGGTACTATTTTTGAAATAATGTATCGAATTTTTGCTTGAGTGGTGCTGGTTTGTTCTGGAAATTTCCAACCAGCACCAATTACATTATTTTGATTTTCGATAAGCAATAGATGTTCCTTTAGATGGGCTTTTAGGGAGTCACCTTTTTCAATCTTAACCGAGTCAGTCTGCTCTTTTACCAATTTTTGAGCCAGCGCCACGCTTTCGGTTCTCGCTTTAGGATTATCCCTCAATGTTTCTAATATTTGTAGCGTATCTACATTAAAGGCAATTGATACAATGAAACCCAACCAAAAAAGCATTAAACCAATTTTTCTTTTATACCAGCCGTTCACCCTGCCCATCATTTCATCATAGGTTTCCAACATTAATTTCGAAAAGTTTTCGTATTTGTCATTGGCTCTTGAAAGCCAATCTTTTACCATTTGAATGGTTTCTGGGTCTAAATTGAGCGTATTATTTTCAATAGCAAATTTGATTTTTTCCCATTCGTTAATTCCTTTCCCTCTGTTGCTCAGCATGTTGAGCATTGTATTCGCAAAATTTTGTTTTGAGATATAGGCAGGTTTGGTATTACGTATCGAATACCATTTATTTTCACCAACTTTTGCCAAATGTTTTACTGAGGGTTGTTTATAAAATTGACCAGCATTGGTGTATTTGAAAGTTTCTGGCTCCACAATAAAAATATCTTTGAGCCACTTAAATACATCTTTGGGGAGGTTTTCGGGAATTTTGTCATTCAATAAATTGTCAATTCCTTGTCGCAAAATTCTTGCTCGCATTCCCAGCCAAGTGGCTATCATTTCAGCTAGCAAGCTTACTAGTAAAGAATACAAAAAATAGACCAGCACGAGGCCGATAAAAATATCTAAAACTATCATAATATAGGTGGTTTTAAGGCAGTTATCAATACAATATTATTGAATTCTTCTTAATTATTGATACCGAAAAATAAATAAATTGTAGAATTTACTTTAGTATTGATGCTATCAGTTAAATAGGAATAAATTATTGTTTTAAAGTGAGTCTTTTTTACCAATCGATTGTGTTCATTATCGAGATTTTACAATTTTGGTGCACTATATGGGTAAATTTCACCATTTGAGAGAGTACATTTTCGAAATAATTTTCAATTTTCTATTCTACGGTAATAATATTTGAGGGCAATTGACTATTTTGCAGTTGCAAATAAATATCAATACTAAAAAGTGGCGACTCTACGCAATTACTATGGAAAAATACGAAGAACTCAAAGGTTTAGTGAACTCATTAGAATCAGAAGTAGCAAAAGTGGTGGCTGGTAATAAAGCTGCTCGTACTCGTGTGAGAGTAGGTTTGCAAAAAGCAAAAGTTTTGGCTCAAGAATTAAGAATTGAAATAAATAATTTAGCTTAATTGGTCAGTAAAAGCATTCAAAAGACTTAACCAAAACACCCTCATTTTTTTACTCATCTAAATCACAAAAATAGCCCTCCGAATAGGAAGGGCTATTTTTATTTTTTCAAAATTATCATTCAGATCATACTATTTTTAGTACTAATTTGTAGTTACTAAAAAAAACAATCAAACCATTTTTCCCATCAAAGGATCTGTAAAACTACTTTTACCCGTTTCGACATGCCCTGCGAATCGTTTTTCAAAAACAGCATTTCCAACTATTTTCACACTGAAGTCATACCAATTATGACTTTTAGCTAAATTCATTATTGTTTTTACTCTACTTCTTGCTCCTCCAGCTTTTGTAATGCTTTGGGTAGCTTTTTTCGATTGGTAAGCATTGTCGATAATTTCAATTGTATAGGCTTTGTTGTCCAAATTATTAATAGTGAGCAAAATATTTCCAGATAATGATTTACCTTTTTCAGTCATTTTTTGGTAACCACAACTAATTTCAATTTTAGGATCCATTGCATTGCCCTTAAACTCTCGAAAAAATCCATTGGGGCCATAAACTTGTAGTTGATATTGCTCATTTGCGAATTTAGAAAGCTCCCATGTGTCGGTCAATTTATCGGTATTTTTAACCGCATAATTCCAAGCTCGCAAGGGTTCCTTTTCATAGTTATGAGCATATACAATAAATGGAACTCCAGCGGTTTTATTACCATAAATAGCTGTAGATGAACCCATTGAAATTTCAAATAATTGGGCATTAGCGGATAATTGGCCGTTTGATTGGATCAAATAAGGCAAGGCACAAGCTTGCTTGACCCCCGACTCTTGCAAGTCTCCAATCGAGGTTTTTCCGAGATTTATGGCCTCAACTTCATGGGCTGCCAACACTTTATACTCTGGTAATTTCTTGAATTGAGCCTTGTGGACCGTGGTGATAAATTCATTTTTTTGTACGAATTCCAATGTATTCTTTTTGCCATCAAAGGGTGTGAACACCGAGGTTAAGTCTCCACAAATAGTTCTCCGCCAGTCGCTTATATTGGTTTCTTTTATTTCTTTTCCTGTTTTTTTGCTCAAAAAATGTTCCAAAAATTGCAAAATGGAGGTATGGTCAAAAACCTCAGAATTGACCTGCCCTCCACGACTCCAGGGTGAGGCGATTAATAATGGAACTCTAAACCCTAAACCGATAGGCCCGTCAATAGCTTCTTTTTCAGGATTTTTATACGGTCGCTGTTTTTCATGGACAATATTCACTTGCTCGACAGCAGTATCAATGCCAGCCGACACTTTGCCTTGATTGGGCATGGCCATATTCGGCGCAACAAATGGCGGTACATGGTCGAAATAGCCGTCGTTTTCGTCGTAACATAATATAAAAATGGTCTTCTTCCACACCTCAGGATCTTTAGTAAGGATATCCATCACTTCCGATAAATACCAGGAACCATACCAAGGTGCACCTGGGTGATCTGAGAAATTTTCAGGAGCTACTAACCACGATACAGTGGGAAGGTTACCTGTATTAACATCCTCCCTAAACTGGTGTAAAACATCCCCCCTAGGCACTTGAACAGTCCTTTTGGTCCCGTTATCATCATATTCGATGCTGGTGAGTGAGTGATAGCTTGGGTCGTTACGATTATTGGTAAATGCCTTTTGATGGATACTTTGTTGGAAATCAGGAAGTTTTTTAAAATTGTCTGGATGGTAGGTAACAATATCTTCAGTGCCGATTTTGAGTAAATTTTCTTTATTCTCAATTTCTCTTTTGATGCTTTTATAATCCTTTGCATTTGCATCATTCAATTTGGCGTTCAATACTTTTATTTCATCTGGCAAAAGGGGAAGGTTCTTAACCAAAAAATCATAATATTCTCTTGAAAACTTTACCTTATATTGATCAAAAAATTCAATTGCATTATCCGTAAAATTGGCTAACCAAGCATCCTCCTCCCCTACCAAGCCACTGGTAACGCTTAATTCATTTTGATATATTTTCCAAGAAATATCATTTTCTTCCAGACGCTCTGGAAAAGTTTTCCAATGCGCCCAGTTGCCATAATCGGCATCGGAGTTTTTTACATTGGCTTTTGATTCAAAGCTTGGTTCCTGGCGCACCGTACCCGACCATAAATAGAGCCTATTGGGTGTAGTACCAGTTAATGAAGAGCAAAAATTTTGGTCACAAATTGTAAAAGCATCTGCCAATGCATAATAAAAGGGGATATCTTCTCGATTATAATGACCAAGCGTCAATGGCATTTTTTTGAACTCGGTATTTCCCGACTTTTTTTGTTGAAGCCATTGGTCATATTTCCCCTCGTTTCGAGCACGGGTTTGGTCTTCCCATGAATGGGGCAATGAGCTCATCCAAGTCGCATTTGTATCTTTTATATTGAGCCGAAATGGCCCGAAAGTATCCCCTTTTTCATCCGTTTGTAACCATACCTTATTTTTATTTGGTAAAGTGATGGCTCGAGGATCATTAAAACCTCTTACTCCTTTTAGTGTACCATAAGCATGATCGAAGGATCGGTTTTCCTGCATCAATATCACCACATGTTCGGCATCCAAATAAGTACTCCCTTTTTGAGGATCAATCGCTAAAGCTTGCTGAATGGCGGGTGGTAAAAACCCTAAAAAACTGGCTCCACTAGCTAATAAGGCTGCTTTTTGAATGAACTCTCTTCTGTTTTCCATTAATCGAAATAGGTTTTGGGTAGTTTGAAATTAAATTTAATAGAAACTCTACAATCTTGTTGCAAGATATATAATTGTATTCTCTTGTTTTTTACTAAATTGTTAAAATATAAATGATTCTGTAACATAGGATTAAAAAGATGAAAAAATGAAAATAAAAATAATTATTACAGGTGCAACAGGGATGGTTGGTGAAGGGGTTTTATTAGAATGTTTGGAAAATGATGCTGTAAGTAAAGTTTTGATGGTTAATAGAAAACCTTCCCCAATAAAACACTCTAAGCTAGAAGAGTTAATTGTACCCAACTTTATGGATTTAGAACCATACACGGATGCATTAGCAGGTTATGATGCCTGTTTTTACTGTGCTGGGATCAGTTCTGTGGGTATGGATGAAGCAGCCTATACTCATATAACTTTTGATACAACGATAAATTTTGCCAATAAATTAGTCGATCTTAATCCTAATATGGTTTTCAGTTTTGTTTCAGGTAGCCACACAGATAGTTCTGAAAATGGAAAAATAATGTGGGCAAGAGTAAAAGGAAAAACTGAAAACGCATTAATGAAATTACCATTCAAAGGAGCCTATAATTTTCGTCCTGGATTTATGGAACCATTTAAAGGACAAAAAAATGTGCGATGGTTTTTCAAACCCATCATTTTAATCTTTCCAATCTTGTTCCCGAAAAAATCCTTAACCCTAAAACAGGTTGGACAAGCCATGATCAATACGATAGTAAAAGGCTATTCAAAGCAGCTATTGGAAATTGAAGATATTAAAATTTTAGCAAATCAAATCGCTTAACGTTCAATTAGTTATACCAAGTTCAGGCTTAAATAGGGGAACATCAACTAAGGTTCATTTAAAAAAAACATGTCTAAAATGAGCTCATAAACCATTCAACCAGATTTTCCTCTGTACTTAAGTTCATTTTTTTTCTGAGTCGATACCGCTTCAACTCCACACTTCTTGAGGTGATATTGAGCAACTGTGCGATTTCTTTTGATGAAAGATTCATTCGCAAATAGGCAGAAAGCTTTAAATCGCCAGAGGATAAATCGGGGTAAATCTCCAATAGTTTTTTGAAAAAAGCTTCATGCACACGATTGAAATTTTGTTCAAATACTTTCCAATCTTGCCCAGAAGAAATATTGCTATCAATTAGCTTGACGATAAGATTATAATTACCGACTTTACTTTGGTTATCAATCTGTTGGCTTTCAAATTTGAGCTTTTTTAATAATTCATTTTTCTTGATTAGTTGCATAGTTGAGTTGGCCAATTCCTCCGACTTTCGTACCACGTCTTTTTCTAATTGCTCATTTCTTAGCCTAATTATTTCTTGCCGATTATGCTCAATCTGTGCATTAAGCTCTTCTTCCTTTTCTTTGATTAATTTTTGATTTTGCTGTTCTAATCTTTTATTATGTAGTTTGTACAAATAGGAAAAAGCACTGATTATCAGTATAATAAATAGCATTTTACTCCAAATATTCCAATACCAAGGGTCATTAATGGCAAACTTAAAGCGGGTTGTTTCGCTATTGGTATTTGTTTTCAAATGCAAAATATATTCGCCAGGTGGGAGATTATTAAATTCCTTTTCAAAGTTTTCTGAAAATTCCGACCAACCAGCCATATAGTTTTCGAGCCAATAGCTAAACTTAATTGAGGTGGAATAATCGGGCGAACTAAAGGTGAATTTTAACGAATTTTGATTGTACTTTAAATCAAAAGGCAGTTGATCAGAAAGATTATAGGTTGAAAAAGTTCCTACTACCATGCTTTTTATGATGGGTTTAGTACCATTTTGACCCAGCAGTTTATCGATACTTTTTTCATTCAACGTAACAAATCCATTTTCTTTACAGAGAAAAAAGGTGGAGTCAAGAAACAATAAATTCTCGTAGCCTGTCACCCATGAATCTTTTTTCAATGGAAGTTCCAGCCACTTTTTTTGGCTATTTATTTTGCCAAAAGTACCATCGCTACGCAAATACCATTGCTCATCTTTTATTTCAAATATTTTATGGATATTTCCAAGACCTACCAAATCTTTTCGTACTTCAAATTGCTGGTTTTGATTATTATATTCTAAAACATCACTTTCTGTAGTCAACACTATTTTTTGGTTGATTTTAGATAAGTTTTTGGGAACATAATTGAGCTTAACTGGGATTATTTTTTCAGCTTTTTTCAAATCTTTTGACAATAAAATTCGAAACACCCCATTGTTGAGTGTATTCACAAATATTTCCCCGTTTTGCCCTTCTTCTATTTGCTTAATTGGAGCTGAAAAGTTGTCTATTGTATGTGAGAAAGTCCAGTTTCCTTTTGGATCTTTTTTATAAATGCACGGGCGAGTATAGGTGCCTTGAATGAGGTGTTCAGGAAATTGCTTTAATTTCTTTATTACTAAACCACCTGTTACAGTAGAAATGGCCGTAATCCCCAAACCGTCTATTCGAAAAGTTCCATTATTATGTCCACAAAATAGTTGATTATCAATCACTTCCAAGTCCCAAGTTTGGCTTTGGGTATTAGGAATCAATTGAAATTTTTGATTTGGTTTGGTAAGCTGATTATAAAATACACCATGGTTAGTAGCCAGATAAAGCCTATTTTGGAAAACAGCTGCATCAAAAACGGTACCGAGCTCGCCGTCACCCTCTTCAAAATATTTAAACGGAGAGCTCATTGCAAGCATAGAGATGCCATTGTCGAGGCCAATCCATACATTCCCCACACGGTCATTTTTGAGTGATAAAACCGTATTATTTTGCAGTCCATTTTTTTGATTGATTAGGG
Organism: Bacteroidota bacterium; assembly: GCA_040385875.1. Classification (GTDB taxonomy): domain Bacteria; phylum Bacteroidota; class Bacteroidia; order Cytophagales; family Spirosomataceae; genus JANMZR01. The sequence goes on along the minus strand of JAZKGO010000212.1, from coordinate 2,095 downwards.
TGATAATATTTCCAGTGGTATCCGTCAATATCAGACCATTCAGAATTGTCCCAAATATATAATTGCCATTTCCCAACCTAATTCCTGCATTTAGTTGGTTTTGCCTTAAATATTGTTGTGTTTTTAAATTGAATAAACTGAAAGAGGTTCCGTCATATTTGTAAATACCTCTATTGGTGCCAATCAAAATGGAAGAATTTGGTCCTGCAATTATGCTGTGAACAGATTCATTTTTCAGAAACTCACTTTCAGGAATAAACTCAAATTTTTCATTTTTAAGCTCGTATAGTCCTTTATCCAATACTTCCAAAATATATCGATTATTGGCCTCAAACACATAAAGGACATTACCTGGATTTTTCAGTTTTTCGATTTTACCATTTTTATATAAATAGATATAAGCAAACGATTGAAACAAAATACCATTGGGTGTTTCCAGAATATGCCAAATCTCTTCTTGATTGAAATACCGATCCTGTATTTTTTCTTTGAGTGAATGATAGACTAAAAGCCCCAAATCATTCTTTTGCCAATAACCAAATTCTCCTAAAGCCCCCGTCCATACTAGTCCTTTTTGATCACAAAATACCGATCTTACAATCTGTTTAGCTGGTAATTCAAAAGTAGTCCACTGCGTTCCATCGTATTCCAAAAGGCCTTTGGAATTGGCAAAATACATAAAATTATTAACAGGATTTTGCGCAATATCCCAATTTTGTCGATGTGCTTTATAGCTTTGGTGGGCATGATTGATAATATCTGGCTGGCTCAAACTTTCGATTGATTGACCAAATACATGACTACATTTTAGGATAAAAATCAAAAAATGAATTTGAAATGCTCTTTTTATGAAAAATACCACAACTAAACGTCCAATTTTTTAAATGATGTGGTAAAAATAGCTAAAATCTTAATAATTTATTAAAATGATGTGGTATTGATGTAGTCAATAATTAGGAATTCGTAATTTTAAGCAGTTATTTTGGTGCAAATAAATCATATATTTTCTTTGAATAATTTCTTTATTATTCAATTCCGAACGTTGTAATAATAAGATTGATATCTAATGTTCATTGGGTATTAAAGAAGCAAAATATATTTTCCATTTGATTTATTCAATAACTAGGATAATTATGAACAAAATAAAACTATATATTCCTGTCAGTTTCCTATTCTCGCTTTTTATTTTAATTGCAGGAAACAATTTTGGATTTAGCCAGACAAAAATTTCAGGAAAAATAATTGATGCCAAAACCAACGAAGGTATTCCAGGTGCTGCGATTAAAATAAAAGACACCAATGCGGGTACTTTAAGTGATTTTGATGGAAAATTTACTTTACAAGTCAATCAAAATGCCACTCTTATAGTTTCCTATATTGGCTATGCCTCACAAAATTTTTTAGTCGGTAATCAGGAAAACATTACAATTAAGTTAGAAGAATCAGCTAGTGATCTTGAACAAGTGGTGGTAATTGGCTATGGTTCACAGCGAAAAGTAGATGTTACCGGAGCTACCTCAAGCATAAAAGGAGAAGAACTCTTAAAGCAACCCGTGATGACACCCACCCAAGCCATGCAAGGTAAAGTAGCTGGCGTTCAGATAATTAGTAGTGGCCGCCCAGGCAGTTCGCCCAATATTCGGGTAAGAGGCACTGGTACTGCATTGGCAGGTACCGCCACACTTTTTGTAGTGGATGGTGTGTTGACTGACGATATCAGTAACATTAATACTTCCGATATCACCAATATGGATATTTTGAAGGATGCCTCCTCCACTGCCATTTATGGCGCAAGAGGTGCCAATGGTGTCGTAATAATTACCACTAAAAAAGGCGTTTCTGGCAAATTGAGCATAAATTATAATAATTCAATTGGTATGCGATCAGTCGCAAATCGAGTACAAATGGCCAATGCCGAAGAGTATGCCAACTATGTAAGTGCGGCCAGTGGCCAAATAGTACAAGCTAAAGATATTTCTACCAATTGGTATGACCAAATATTGAGAAACGCCTTGTTTCAAAATCATAATTTATCCTTGTCGGGTGGGTCAGATAAGCTTAAAAACTACCTGAGTTTGGGCTATTTGGTGGAAGA
>JAZKGO010000211.1:0-4415 GCA_040385875.1 Bacteroidota bacterium | reverse complement strand
AAATCGAGGTATTGAAATACATATTCAGGAGAGTTACGCATGCCATTGCTCCAATCTTCCAAATAGACATTTACTTTAATATCTTTTGATTTTGCAAGTTTTATAACCGCCTCGATCTCTGCAAAATGTTGTTCTGGTGTTTTCTTTAATTGATGGGTTAAATGGTTCAAAGAGCCTTTTGTAAGTAGGTTCATCACCTTAGCTCCGGCTTCAATCATCCAGTTGACTGAGGTGTCACCGTCTACAAACGTAAGCACCTCAATTTTATCCAAATGGCCATTTGCGGCGGCCCATTCAGCTATTCGTTTTACGGCAACTAGCTCGCCGTCTGACACCCTCGCCGAAGCTACTTCCAATCTGTCAACCATTAATTCGGTTAGCAGCATTTGGGCAATGGTCAATTTTTCAGAGGGCGAAAAACTAACGGCACTCATTTGCTCACCATCCCGAAGGGTGGTATCCATTATTTCAATTTTTCTTTTGGCAATTGGCAATTGGCTATTGGCTACTGGCATTTTTTTTAATTTTCTTGCTAAAAGCCGAAAAGCTAATAGCTAAAAGCAAATTTAGTATGAACTATTAGAGGCAAATTCTTTGATTTCAGCTTTCATTGATTGTAGATAATCAATGTCGTCAAAGCCATTAATCATATTGTGTTTTTTGTAGCCATTGATAGTAAAGCCTTCACTTTCGCCTGTGGCTAAAATAATTACTTTTTGATCGGGTAGATTTACCTCAATTTCAGCTTTCGGATTGGCCTCAATTGCCAAGAATATTTTATCCAAAAATTCTTCGGACACTGTCACAGGTAATATCCCGATATTAAGTGCGTTGCCCTTAAAAATATCTGCAAAAAAGCTTGAGATAACACAACGAAAACCATAGTCGTAAATGGCCCATGCGGCGTGTTCACGGCTAGATCCAGAACCAAAATTTTTGCCACCCACTAATATTGCTCCTAAATAGATTGGGTTGTTCAGTACAAAATCTGTTTTGGGAGAATCGTCATTATTATACCTCCAATCACGAAAGAGATTGTCGCCAAAGCCCTCACGTTTGGTAGCTTTTAAAAAGCGAGCGGGTATTATTTGATCAGTATCTACATTTTCGATTGGCATCGGTACCGCAGTACTTTTGAGTATTGTAAATTTATCGTAGGCCATATTATTTTGCTTTAAGCAGTAGGCAATATGCATTGAGCTTTCTTGCGATACTATTTTTATTGTTTTAAAATAGCTTTTTCTAAGCTATAAAGTTTCCGTTTAATTGTGTTTATTTGCTTATCAAGTGTTTCAAATTTGTCACTTAGTATAAAATTTAAATCCTTCGAAAGAAGTAATAAATATTCAACCTCATTTGCAGAACCGGTGGCTATATGTATAAATCGAGCAAATTCATTATCTGTTTTTCTTCCACATCCTTCGCTAATATTAGTTGGAATAGATACTGATGTTCGCCTTATTTGACTTATAATCCCATATTGCTCTTCTTTGGGAAAAGCTTTTGTAATTAAATAAATTTCAAGTGCAAATTCATGTGAGAGTTTCCAAACTTCATACTTTTTAAAATCTCTCATTTTTTGTTTTTACTAGAACTTTAATATTTAAATGCTTATGGCCTAGAGCTTACAGCTTAAAGCCAAAAGCCAATCCCTACAACAACTCCCTTGGATCCGTCACCACACCAGTTACGGCAGCAGCAGCGGCAACTAATGGGCTAGCCAAAAGTGTACGAGCTCCTGGGCCTTGGCGTCCTTCAAAATTACGATTTGAAGTACTTACAGCATATTTGCCAGCAGGTACTTTATCGTCGTTCATGGCTAAACAGGCTGAACAACCAGGTTGACGAAGGGCGAATCCCGCTTCATTCAAGATATCCAAAATTCCTTCTTCTTTTATTTGACTTTCCACAATATGCGAACCTGGTACTAACCAAGCAGTGATATTGTCAGCCTTTTTGCGACCTTTTACAATGGAAGCAAAAGCACGGAAGTCCTCAATACGACCATTAGTACAGCTGCCCATAAATACATAGTCAACATGTTTGCCTATAATTGCCTCATTTTCAGCAAATCCCATATAGGCCAATGACTTTTTGTAAGAGGCTTCACCATCTTGACTGTTGGCAGCAGTTGGGATACTTTGAGAGATGCCAGTACCTAGGCCTGGGTTGGTTCCATAAGTAATTTGAGGCTCAATATTCGCCGCATCAAATACTAATTCTTTGTCGAAAACTGCATCAGAATCAGTCTTTAAAGTTTTCCAATAGGCTACAGCTTTGTCCCAGTTTTCTCCTTTTGGGGCCAGTTCACGGCCATTTAGATAGTTGAAAGTAGTTTCGTCGGGGGCAATCATACCGCCACGAGCCCCCATTTCAATTGAAAGGTTGCAGACTGTCATCCTACCTTCCATACTCATGTTTTCGAATACCTCACCTGCATATTCTACAAAGTAACCTGTTGCGCCTGAGGCAGTTATTTGTGAAATTATATAAAGAGCCACATCTTTGGGGAGAACAGCTTTGCCTAATTTTCCATTGATGGTAATCCGCATTTTCTTTGGCTTTGGCTGCATGATGCATTGGCTTGAAAGCACCATTTCCACTTCAGAAGTACCAATACCGAATGCAATTGCACCGAATGCACCATGAGTAGAGGTATGGCTATCACCACAAACGATGGTCATTCCAGGTTGTGTAATCCCATTTTCTGGTCCTACAACGTGCACAATTCCATTTTTTTGGTGGCCAAGCCCCCAATGTGAAATACCATATTTGGCTGAATTAGTTTCTAAGGCCAATAGTTGGCTCGCAGAAAGTGGATCAGCAACAGGTAAATGTTGGTTGATAGTGGGGGTATTATGATCGGCAGTAGCATAGGTCTTTTCTGGATAAGCCACAGTTAAACCTCGTGTAACCAATCCTAAAAATGCTACAGGGCTTGTTACCTCATGCACAAAATGGCGGTCGATAAAAAACACATCAGGGCCATCAGGAATCTGACGAATCACATGTGAATCCCATACTTTATCGAATAATGTTGTTGAATTACTCATTTATTATAGCTATTTACTTTTTTCTAATACTTGTTAAAATCCAAATCAATACAGAGTTTCTAATTGAATGGAATACAAATTTCATGAAATATTGCAAAATAGCAATGGATAGGAAGTTCAAAAAATAGCGAATTTGGTTTTTTAATGATTTTTGGGCGGGAAACGTGATTTTGTTATACTTTGTTCGGTGTGTCTCCAAACCGTTCCTTGAATGCTTTGATAAAGTGCGAAACCGATTCATAACCAATCAATTGGCTAATCTCCGATACATTTTGGGTAGTATTTTTAAGCAAGAAATGAGCATGGCTCAAGCGCTTTTCTTTGATCCAAGCGGCAGGTGTGGTTTTGTATTGTTCTAAAAACTCTCGTTTAAAGGCAGATAAACTTCTGCCCGAAAGCTTGGAAATTTCTGCCAAGGTAAGGGGTTTCAAAAAATATTTATTCATCACAAAATCGAGCTCCATTTTTTGGCCTTGGTAAATTCTGTATAAAATAGATCGAAGCTCTTGAGTATGGTCAATCTCCAATAAGTGCAATATAAGCTCTTGAAACTTGATTCGAAGAAACTGATTTTGATAGGCCGATTCATTTTGAAAATAAGGGAAAAGCGATTTAGCAAATGTAAGAAAATTGGTAGTAGCTTTTAAAATTAAAATGGGGCTAATGCTTTCATTATCAGTAATAAATAGTTCCCTATTCTGATTCACAAATTCTTTTAAAAGCTTTTCATTGAAGAAAAAAACTAAACTTTTATATTCCTTATCTATGCTTTCACTCATCAAGTAATAGCCCCTTTGTACAAAAAGCACGTCCCCTTTTTTTACTATTACCTCTTGACTAGGATTGCTAAATTTTTTTTCACCCTCCAGCACAAATATTACCGCATATTCCTCAAAAAACACCTCCGTGCGAGCAGGATATACATCACTACGATAGGCCACAAAGGTCATATCCTGAATCTTGAGAGATTCAAATTGATGGTCTGTGATGGACGAAGGGATGCGAAGCATTTTGGTAATCTTAAATTTTGAACCTAAATTTAGTTATATTTTTGAAGATAATGAGCTTATGAAATTAGACAGAACGGCTTTTTGGGCAGGAAAATTTGTGGACAATGAAGAAAGGATCAAGAAGCATTGGCAAAATACAACCATGCGTGAACGACTTGAGGCCGCCTAATGTCTCAATTCTGTGCCAATCCACCTTATAAATATAAATTCATAAAAACTAAAAAGTCGTATTCCTATATTCCCCTGGACTGATCCCTACCAATTTCCTAAAATATTTTGAAAAATAGGATTGGTCCGCAAAGTTGAGCTGATAGGCAATTTCAGATATGGAGAGGTTGGTATTGGAGAGTAA
>JAZKGO010000210.1:0-31494 GCA_040385875.1 Bacteroidota bacterium | reverse complement strand
AGAAACTGCAAAAATGAAAGAATCCTTCATAATCGATGCGATACGTACTCCTATAGGAAGCTTTGGTGGCAGTTTGTCGCCAATAAGAGCCGATGATTTGGCCGCATTGCCCATCAAAGAATTGTTGAGAAGAAATCCGAACTTTCCTGTCGAAGCGATTGAAGATGTGATTTTGGGCTGCCATAATCAAGCGGGGGAAGATAACAGAAATGTGGCTCGTATGGCTTTGCTTTTGGCTGGGTTGCCCCATACAATTCCAGGCGAAACGGTGAATCGATTATGTTCCTCTGGAATGTCAGCAGTGATTCATGCCAACAGAGCCATTAAAGCGGGAGATGGGGATATTTTTATTGCAGGCGGAATGGAGCATATGACACGGGGCCCTTGGGTGATTTCCAAAACTTCTAAGCCCTTTGGCAATAACGCTCAAATGTTTGATAGCAGTTTTGGTTGGCGATTTGTCAATCCCAAAATGTTGGAAATGTATGGTACAGATGCCATGGGAGTTACTGCCGAAAACTTGGCAGAAATGTATAAAATAAGCCGTGAAGATCAGGATCTATTTGCATTCAATTCTCAAAAAAAGGCTTTTTTAGCTCAACAGAATGGAGTTTTATCGGAAGAAATTGTGGCGGTAGAAATTGCTGATAAAAAAGGGAATATCAGTATTTGTAATCAGGATGAATTTGTAAAAGGTAATACAACTTTGGAAGGATTAGCCAAGTTGAAAGCTTCTTTCAAAAAAGAAAATGGTACAGTAACAGCTGGAAATGCCTCTGGATTAAATGATGGAGCAGCCGCCATGCTTATCGCCTCAGAGTCAGCTGTAAGTCAATACAATTTTACACCCAAAGTGAGAATCATAAGCTCCGCAGTGGTAGGGGTAGAGCCTCGAATAATGGGAATTGGCCCTGTGGAGGCTTCTAAAAAAGCTTTGCTAAGAGCAGGGCTAAAGTTGGATCAAATGGATGTGATAGAATTTAATGAGGCCTTTGCCGCTCAATGTTTAGCAGTATCCAGAAATTTGGGATTGGAAGACAATGACCCAAGAATCAACCCAAACGGTGGAGCGATTGCTTTAGGTCATCCATTGGGAATGTCGGGCACTCGTATTATACAAGCAGCTACTAATCAATTAGTTAGAACTAATAAAAGATATGCGCTTGCTTCCATGTGTGTGGGAGTGGGCATGGGTTATGCTGTAATTATTGAGAGGGTTTAGCTATTTTAAAACTTCAATCTTCTTAAATTCTTTAAGAATTAATTTTGAAATCGCTTTATAGCCCTTATCTGAAGGGTGAAGGCCGTCATAAGTCATGTTGATGGACTCAATTGGATAAGGATATTCGTCCGTTTCTGGATTGAAAGGGACATCAAGGTAGGAAGGGTATTTATAGTTTTTGTAAAGGCCAGATTTCGGATCTTTCAATCGTTTATATTTCACCATATTTTTTAAATGAATGCCACTTTTGTTATAAAGATCGACAAAGGGAATTTTTTCTAAAGTAGCAATTTGATTGATTGCCTCCACTACTTGTGATAAATGCTGACCTTTCTTTTCTTTATAATTACCAAATGCATTGTTTTTAAAATTGGTTATGTATACAAAATCACCCCGTTGCATCGGACTTATTAATATAATCTTTGCATTGGGATTTAAGTTTTTAAGCTTGTCGATGATGATTCTGAAAGCTCCAAAAATTGTTTTGGATCCAGAATTTTCCTTATAATCGGCTATTATACCAATTGGTCTACCTTGCCACCAGTCATTTGTACCCAAAAAAATGGTATAAATATCGGCTGGTACCAATTGAATTTGTTCAATTTTATCGGCAATGCCACCACTTGTCCAGCCGTTATGGCCTTGATTGATTACGTTTAGTTGGGGATATTTTTCTTTGATCAACGTCATGTATCCTTTTGTAATTCTATTGCCAGTCTCATTGGGATGGTCATTCAAATAGGTAATCGAATCACCAATGGCTACCCAAGTGGTTTGCTTTTGTTGAAAAGCAATGAAAATAAATAGAATGAATAAAAAGAAGAATGTTTTTTTCATTTTTCAAAAGGTAAAAAAAGTGAAGAATGGATTATAGTTTCCGTAAAATTAATTTGATCAATTTGATTATCTATCATGATAAAAAAATAATTATTATCTAATTTTACCTAAAAATAATAATAAAAAAGTTGAACAATTGGCTTTCTTAACTTCTGAGCAGTCGAATCTTAAAATAATTTAAATAAACAATGAAAATCAAGTACTTACTTATTCTATTGGTTGTCCTAACCACCGCATTTTTTACAGATATTTCTGCACAAAAAAACAATGTGCAACCCAAACTAGGCAATAGGACTGCAAAAATATTGAAGGTCAAAAATCTTCAGTTTAAAGACCTTAACAAAAATGGGAAATTAGATAAGTATGAAGACTGGCGGCTACCTAATGAGGTAAGAATTAAAGACCTAATTGCCCAAATGACCCTTGAAGAAAAAATTGGTTTTATGATTATTAGCACTACACGGTTGAGTGGTGACTTTGCTTTTCAACAAAATGCTCCACGAGGTGAAATCACCAGTGGATTTAATGAGGAGGATTTGTTGCAACCCAACAATATGTTTACCAGAAAACCATTGCCTGTGCCAACCATGTCGGCTGCAGGTACCACAAAGGGGGTGATGAATTTTCATCTTCGTCATTTTATACTAAGAGCCAATACTTCTGCAAAAAATATAGCCGACTGGTCCAATAATCTGCAGGCTTTATGTGAAACTTCTCGTTTGGGAATTCCAGCGATTGTGGCTTCCAATCCGAGAAATCATTTGACGCTAGATGCAGCCATTGGTTTGAGTGTAGGCAGTACAGTTTTCTCAAAATGGCCAGGTGAATTAGGCCTTTCAGCCATGCATGACTTGAAACTAACTCGTGAATTTGCAGAAATAGCTGCCAAAGAATGGGCCGCAGTGGGATTGAGAAAAGGCTATATGTATATGGCTGATTTGGCAACAGAACCTCGTTGGCAACGAATAGAAGGCACTTTTGGTGAGGATGCTGACTGGGTAGCCAATATGACTCGTGAAATTGTATTAGGGTTTCAAGGCAATCAGTTGAATAAAAATTCTGTCGCCCTTACCACCAAACATTTTCCTGGAGGTGGCCCACAAGTGGATGGTCAAGATTCACATTTTGATTGGGGGAAATTTGCCCATTATCCTGGTGGAATGTTTAATTACCATGTAAAACCATTTAAGGCAGCGGTTGATGCGGGTACTTCATCCATTATGCCTTATTATTCTGCTCCTAAAGGTAAGGAGTTTGAAGAGGTTGGTTTCTCTTATAATAAAGCGGTTATACAGGATTTATTGCGAAAAAAATTGGGGTTCAAAGGTATTATTAATTCAGATACTGGCCCAATTGATATGATGCCTTGGGGTGTTGAAAAATTGACTATTTTGGAGCGTTATCAAAAATCTATAGGAGCTGGTGTGGATATTTTTTCAGGAGGGGCTGATCCCTCACTTTTATTGGAAACAGTCAAAAAAGGATTAGTAACAGAAGCTCGAATCAATGAATCGGTAACCAGACTTTTAAGAGAAAAATTTGAATTAGGTTTGTTCGAGAATCCATATGTAAATGTCGAAGCTGCGGTTAAATTAGTAGGAAATCCTGAATTTCAGAAAAGGGCGGATTTAGCTCAAAGAAAATCAATTGTTTTGCTCCGTAATGACCAAAAACTATTGCCGATAACCAAAAAGACTAAGGTTTATTTTGAAACTTATTATAACAATAGCCGAACAAAAAATCCAATTTCGGTAAATAAACCAACAATTCAATACCCTACTATTGAGTTTGTTTCCACAAAAGAAGAAGCTGATCTAGTTTTATTATGGCTTATTCCTACGGGAGGTACTTTATTTAGCTCATCGGGCAAACCCATAGAATTGAGTTTGTCAAAAAATAGCATTGATATAGCCCATGTGAATGATATCATCAATACAAAGCCTACTATATTGGCCATCAATTTTACCAATCCATGGGTGATTGATGAAATTGATAAAGGAAATACAAAGACAATTTTAGCTACCTTTGGCACCACTCAAGAAGCTTTACTTGATATTGTTACTGGTGCGTATAAGCCCACAGGAAAGATGCCATTTACCACTCCAGTATCTGAAAAAGCAGTCTTAGAGAATAAATCAGATGTGCCAGGCTTTATGGAGCCGAAGGGTTATGGATTATTTATGTTTGGGGCTGGATTGTCTTATTAATTTGAGCAGTTTTAGATCAATAGTGAGGATATTTTGCCAAAATTTGCTGGTCAGTTGTCAAATTTCATTTCAGGAATTGTTCCTTCGACAATTAATTTGCCTTCAGTAGCTTTTTGTACTTCTTCCGAAGATACTCCAGGGGCGGTTTCTAATAGTTTGAAACCTCCCTCTGGTAAAACTTCCAGAACAGCTAATTCAGTCACAATTTTCTTTACGCAATTAATGCCTGTTATAGGTAAGGTGCAGTTTTTCAGCAATTTAGATTTGCCGTCTTTACTTACATGTTGCATGGCCACTATAATATTTTTGGCAGAAGCTACTAAGTCCATTGCTCCCCCCATCCCTTTCACCATTTTGCCGGGAATTTTCCAGTTGGCAATGTCCCCATTTTCAGAAACTTCCATGGCTCCCAAAATGGTCAAATCAACATGCTCTCCACGAATCATCGCAAAGCTTTCTGCGGAAGTGAACAGCGACGAACCAGCTTGCATGGTAACGGTCTGTTTACCCGCATTGATTAAGTCGGCATCCACATTTTCTTCAATTGGGAATGGGCCAATTCCTAATAATCCATTTTCGGATTGTAAAACTACATTGATTCCTTCGGGTATATAATTGGCAACTAATGTTGGTATTCCAATTCCTAAGTTGACATAATATTTATCCTTAATTTCGTTACTAATCCTCTTTGCTATTCCAAATTTTGTTAAACCTTTTCCAATCTCAAAAAAATTATTCTCTCCTTCACTTAAATCCGTATTTGGCTTGCTAGTTGTCCGCTGCTCAATTCTTTTTTCATAGTTTTTTCCTTTAAAAATCCTTTGTACATAAATACCCGGCACATGGATTTCATTCGGATCTAGTTCACCGGCTTCTACCAATTCTTCCACCTCAGCAATACAAATTTTTCCAGCTGCGGCCATCATTGGACTAAAATTTCTTGCGGTACCTTTGAAAATTAAGTTGCCAGCTGTATCTCCTTTCCAAGCTTTTACGATGGAAAAATCGGCTTTAAGCCATGATTCTTGCAAATATTTTTTGTCCTCAAATTCTTTGATTTCCTTCCCTTCTGCCACTTCTGTACCTACACCAGCAGGGGTAAAAAAAGCGGGGATTCCTGCACCTCCCGCACGAATGCGCTCCGCTAAGGTACCTTGAGGGATTAGTTCCACCTCTAATTCACCCGATAATAATTGGCGCTCAAACTCTTTATTTTCACCCACATAGGATGAAATCATTTTCTTTACTTGGTGGGTTTTTAGCAACAAACCAATTCCAAAGTCATCAACTCCTGCATTATTGGAGATACAAGTCAAATCTTTAGCTCCTGTTTTGAGCAATGCGGTGATGGAGTTTTCGGGAATGCCACATAGGCCGAAACCACCCAGCATTAAAACCGAGCCATCTTTTATATCAGCTACTGCTGTATCCGCATCTTTGATTACTTTATTGATCATATTAAATTTTCGATTATAATGGCCGAAGCTCCACCCCCTCCATTGCAAATAGCTGCCAAGCCATATCGGGCTTTTTTGGTTTGAAGCACATTCATTAAGGTAACAATGATACGACTGCCCGAACTGCCCAAGGGGTGGCCCAAAGCCACCGCTCCACCAAAAACATTCATTTTGTCAACAGAGATTTCTAATAGTTTCATATAGGCTAAAGGTACCACCGCAAAAGCTTCGTTTACCTCAAAAAAATCTATATCTGATAGCTCTAAATTGGCTCTTTGCAATACTTTTTGAGTGGCCAAAACTGGCGTTGTGGTGAAAAACATGGGGTCTTGCTCTGCTTCGGCATAGGCTACAATTTTTGCAAAAGGTTTTAAGTTATTCGCTTTTACAAAGTCTTCACCTGCTAATATCAGTGCACTTGCTCCATCATTCATAGGGCTGGCATTGGCAGCGGTTACCGTTCCATTGGGTGTAAAGGCAGGTTTTAGCTGCTTCATTTTTTCAAAATTGGCTTTTTTGAAAGTCTCATCTTCATGGATTATAATCGGCTCTCCTTTCTTTTGAGGCACATTTACAGAGGCCACTTCTTTTGCAAATGATCCATTTGACCATGCCTCGGCACTTTTACGATAAGATTGTTCTGCAAAATTATCCTGCTCTTCCCTTGTGATATTATATTTTTCAGCAGTTTTATCTCCAGAAATGCCCATCGAAATTTGGTTGTATACATCGGTAAGGCCATCTTTAGCAAGCCCATCAATCAATTGCGTATTTCCATAGCCAATCCCAAAGCGACCGTTGGGTAAATAATGGGGTACTTTTGACATTGATTCCATGCCACCGGCAATGCCAATACTAAAGTTCCCCACAAAAATATCATTGTATACCATACTCGTTGCCTTCATACCTGAAGCACAAACTTTATTGACAGTGGTAGCGCAGACGTTTTCTGGTAAACCTGCTGCCATAGAGGCCTGACGGGCTGGAGCCTGTCCCAAATTGGCTGAAAGCACATTCCCCATTACAATTGTTTCGATTTTTTCACTCGAAAGGCCTGCTTTTTGAAGAGCATCTTTAATGGCTATTGCTCCTAATTCAGTGGCTGGAATGGTCGACAAAACCCCTCCATATGCACCCATAGGTGTGCGAGAGCCTGAAAGAATATATATACTCTTGTCCATTTAATATAAATAAAGGTTAAATCGTTTCATTTTTTGGAATTGAATTTACAGCAATTCGTCAAATTTTAAATGCAAAATTCTTTTATTATTTGCAGAATTCTTAGCCTATTTCAGTCAATTGTTATTCAATTTCAATCATTTTTCTGAATTTATACAAACAATTTATAGAAAACTTATTTCAGCTCAAGGATTGGCCCAAAACTATATAAAAATGGCGCTTTATTGGCAGCTCCTAAAAACTGCTTTTCATGTCGATTCAAAATTCCTAAGCTTAATATTTTGCGTTGGAAAGTACCCCTGTGGAGTTTTTCACCTAAAATTGCCTCATACACCTGCTGAAGTTCTTTCATGGTAAAGAGGTTAGGCAGTAAATTCATACCTACTAATTTTTTTTCTAAATTTTCACGCAGAGTTTGCAAAGCTTTTTCGACCACTTCTTTATGGTCAAAAATGAGAGGGGGCAATTGCTCAACATCATACCAATCGCAGGAATCAGAGAGGGCATCTGGTTGTGGCACCACCTCTTTATAATTAATCAAGGCATAATAGGCCACTGAAATAAATCTATCGAGAAGCCAGTGATATTTTTCCAAAGAAAGATGATTGGATTCTAGAATGGTCTGCATTACCTCGGGTTTAAATCGAGCTACATCCCCAAATGTATAAAATTGCTCCAGATAAATATTGTCAAGCCCCGTCCGTTCTTTGAGACCTCTTCTCACTGCATCATTAATATTCTCTTCAAGCCTCACAAATCCTCCTGGAAGGGCGTAAAGGCCAGTATTATGGTATTTCATCACCAATATTTTCAATTTCTCTCCCGAAAAACCAAAAATAACGGAATCAAAGGCAATGTGTTTAAGGTATTCTATGGGTTGCATAATATAATTTTTCCAAAAATAAGTTGGATAATTGGAAAAAACCAATTATTATTGTCGCAAAATGAGACAATAAAAATATAAAAGCAAAAGAAATGAGAAAAATATTTTATTTATTGAGTGTAGGATTAACTATAAGCTTCGGGTCGGCTGCCCAGAATAACAATGCTTTTCCGGTTCAAACCAAAACAGAGAATGGTATGATTGAGGGAAATTACGATACCAAATCGGGCATTCAGACCTATTTTGGAATCCCTTTTGCCAAGCCACCAGTAGGGGAGTTGCGCTGGAAAGCCCCTCAACCGTTGGCTAATTGGTCAGGGGTGAAGGAAACCAAAAAATTTGGAGCAAGACCTATGCAAACCGTTGTATTCGGTGATATGAATTCTCGGTCTGACGGCGTGAGCGAAGATTGCTTAACACTCAACGTTTGGACTCCCGCCAAACGCAACACCAAAGATTTGCCTGTATTGGTGTATTTCTATGGGGGTGGTTTCGTGGCGGGTGATGCCTCAGAACCTCGCTACGATGGTGAGAGCATGGCAAAAAAAGGTATAGTGGTAGTGACTGCCAATCATCGCTTGAATATTTTTGGTTTTTTGGCCCATCCTGAATTGAGTGCAGAGTCACCTTACAAAGCTTCGGGTAACTATGGCTTGCTTGACCAGCAAGCTACCTTAAAATGGGTGCAAAAAAACATTGCCGCTTTTGGGGGTGATCCAAAAAAAGTAACCATTGCGGGTGAATCAGCAGGTTCAATATCAGTGAGTTATCAGATGGCTTCCCCGATGTCAAAAGGATTGATAGCGGGCGCAATAGGTGAAAGTGGTGCTGGAATTAAACCAACATTGGCTCCTATTCCATTGAAAGAAGCGGAAACTCAAGGGGCAGAATTTGCCCAAAAAGCAGGCTACTCAAGCCTTAAACAATTAAGAGCTTTGTCTACCAGAGAGGTATATGAAGTCTACAATGATTCAAAGCGTTTTGGATTTCCTGTGGTTATTGATAATTATTTCCTTCCCAAAACACTTCCTCAAATTTTCAATGCCAAAGAGCAAGCTCAAGTGCCGTTGCTGTTGGGTTGGAACTCTGCAGAGATTCCCGGAATGGCATTTATGCAAGGCCAACCTTTCAAAGAAGAGAATTATTTGGCAAGGGTAAAAAAGGAATATCCTAATGATTTTGAAGAAGTGATGAAATTGTATCCTCATGGTTCAGAAAAAGAAATTGAATTATCTGCGACGGCTTTGGCAGCAGATAGGTTCATCTCCTACAGCACTTGGAAATGGTTCGATTTGCACCGTAACAATAGTGCACAGCCAGTTTATCGCTATTTGTACAGCAAGCTTCGTCCGGAATTAGTGGATAAAACATTGGCTTCTGGTTTGGCTGGTGGAACGGTAAGAGCCGATAGTAATGCACCTAAGCCACCTAAAGCAGTGGGGGCGCCGCATGCTTGTGAGATTGAATATTGTATGGGCAACTTGCATCTTGTCAAAGATTATGCTTGGACTGCCGATGATTTTAAGGTGTCAGATACCATGCTTAATTATTTTGCTAATTTCATTAAAACAGGTAATCCAAATGGAGCGAAACTCCCAGAATGGCCGGCTGCCAAAGCAGGTGATGCTACCCCACCTGTGATGATTTTGGATACCGAGTCAAAAGCTGAAAAAGCGATGAATGATGCTCGCTATTTGTTTTTAGACAAATCTTATGGTAACAATTAATTAATAAAAATTTTAAAATCAATAATTTTCAAACAATCAAAAAAAATGAAAAAACTTATTTATTCTCTTCTAATTGGGGCCTGTTTATCACAACCTCTATTGGCACAAATTCAAACTGGTGAGAATGTTGCCGTTACCAGTACTGATGCCGGTAAAGTTAGAGGTTATATTCACAATAGTATATTTACCTATAAAGGCATCCCTTATGCCGAAGCCAAACGTTTTGAAGCTCCGCAAAAGCCAAAACCTTGGACGAATGTTCGCAGTTCTCTTTCTTATGGGCCAGTGGCACCATTGATGGATCCTACTACCAGTGTACAAGACGAATCAGAATTTGTGTTTAATCATAATTGGGGTTTCACGAGTGAAGATTGTATGCGTCTCAATGTTTGGACACCGGGCATCAATGATGGCAAGAAGCGTCCAGTATTGTTCTGGATTCATGGTGGGGGCTTTACAGCGGGCTCTTCAGTAGAATTACCTTCTTATGACGGCGAAAACTTGGCTAAAAAAGGAGATGTGGTAGTGATATCTATCAACCATCGTTTGAATATTTTGGGTTATTTGGACTTGTCTGCCTATGGCGAAAAGTTCAAGCAATCGGCTAATTTAAGCGTTTTGGATATGAAAGTAGCTTTAGAGTGGGTGAAAAACAATGCAGCTAATTTTGGAGGTGATCCCAACAATGTAACGATTTTTGGGCAATCGGGTGGAGGAGCCAAAGTGAATACTCTCATGGCGATGCCATCAGCCAAAGGCTTATTTCATAAAGCCATCAATCAAAGTGGTGCTTTTCGTGCGGCTATGCTAGATAAGGCGACAACACAAGCCATTGGTACTGAAGTATTGAAAGAATTGAATATCTCTGCTGATAAGGTGGAGGAAATTCAGAATGTTCCTTTTCAAAAACTAAGTGAGGCAGGTAAAAAAGCCCTTAAAACCATTGCAGATAAAATGAAAGCAGAAGGAAAACCCGTGATTGGATTTGGCTTGAGCTGGGGTCCAAGTGTGGATGGTGAACTATTGCCACATCAATTATTTTCAAATGAAGCTTTTGAGCTTTCTAAAAATATTCCTCTTTTGATTGGTACTACTAAAAATGAATTTGCCGGATTTAGAGGGGCGCCTGCTAATAGCACCCAAGAACAGGTGTTGGAAATGGTTAAAAAAACTTATGGAGCAAAAACAGATGCCTATGTCGCCGCCGCCAAGAAAGCTTATCCAGAAGATACAAAGCCCTCTGCTTTGCTGGATATCGACGTGACTTTCAGACCAGGAGCAGTCTCACAAGCTAAGCAAAAAGCATCTCTATCTGGCGGAGCTCCAGTATATATGTATTTATTTACATGGCAATCACCAGTAATGGACGGTAAATACAAGGCCGTTCATTGCATGGAAATTCCTTTCGTGTTTAGCAACATTGCTCGCTGTGAAGAAATGACTGGCGGCTTTAAGGAAGCCTATGTTTTGGCCGATAAAATGAGTCAATCATGGATTAATTTTGCTAAAACTGGTAACCCTGGTCATGCTGGATTGCCAAAATGGGATACTTATACTGCAGAAAAAGGAGCTACCATGTTTTTTGATAATAAAAGTAGCATTCGTTATCATCACGATGAAGATTTGATGAAGGTGGTGGCGCAGTAGCCATTTTAGTACTGATTTGCAAAAAAAGCCGTTGTCAGATTTCCATGCTGGCAGCGGTTTTTTTATAACCTTTTTCAGTTAATAATCGGATTTTGAATAGTTTGTAACGCTTTTTGAATAAAAGTATATTTATATTAGTTTGTAATTTTACAGGAATTCAAAAAGCAAAATGGAAAATTCGATTAGAAGAGTAGTTACTGGACATAGCCATGATGGCTCGGCCATCTTTATCTCCGACGATACATTTGAAACTATCCTGATTCATTCTGGAGATGCGGCTATGGCTACCATTTGGACAACCGCCACAGTGCCAGCCGATTGTAATGACGAAATAGATGGAAGAGAAAGAGAGGCAGGAACCACTTTGAAAGGTGGTTCTGTAATCCGGGTCGTGGATATGTTGCCCAATGCTTCATCTCCTATGCACCGCACCAATAGTATTGATTATGGTATTGTGATAAGTGGGAAAATTGAATTGGAACTTGATAATCAGGTATTTAAAACGGTAGAATCTGGTGGGATTATTGTTCAGCGAGGGACGATTCATAAATGGAGAAATCCAAGTAATGACGAAATCTGTCGAATTGTTTTTGTGTTGATTGAGGCAAGGCCTTTCGAAATAAATGGTGTTCCGCTAAAAGAAGAAATGATTCATTAATATGAAAAATCTTTTTGATTTAACAGGAAAAACAGCTCTGATTACGGGCTCAACTTCTGGCATGGGTAAGGCAATTGCTCATGCCATGGGCATCCATGGAGCGAAAGTTGTGGTTTCCAGTAATGAACCAGATGCGGTAAAAAAGACCGTTGAAGAGTTTCAAAATTTGAATATTGAAGTACTAGGATTGCCCTGCGACCTATCCCAAAAAGAAGAAATTGAATGGCTGGTTCAGGAAACTATTCAAGCTTTTGGTAAAATAGATATCTTGGTAAATTGTGTTGGTATGGCACCTGTTGGCAGTTTTTTGGAAATCAATCAGGAAAATTTTGAGAAAACTATGAGTTTAAATTTGCAATCGGCCATTTACCTTTCCAAATTGATTATTCCTTCCATGCAAGCTCAAAAGGATGGTGTAATTATTTATTTGGCGAGTATTGCAGGGGTGCGTGGGAATAAGTATTTAGGCCTTTATGGTATTTCTAAGGCTGGTTTAATTGAATTGGCTCGCAATTTAGCGGTAGAATTTGGGCCTGATAATATACGGGTAAATACGATTTCGCCTGGAATGATCAATACAGCTTTTTCTGAATCATTGATGCGAAATAAAGTATTTATGAAAAAAAGATTGGCACAAACACCCCTCCGAAAAGTGGGAGAAGTGGATGAAGTGGCCGGAGTGGCGGTAATGTTGGCCTCAAAGGCGGGTGGATTTATTACTGGGCAAAACATTATTGTCGATGGCGGAACAACGATAAGTGATGGAAATTGATTTTTAAAATAGGAAAAACTTGAGTAGCTAGTCAATTCACAATAAACAGAAAAATCCATAACTTATTAACCAATACCCAAAAATGAAAAGATTTGAAAATAAAGTTTGCTTTGTTACTGGCGCTGGTTCAGGAATAGGAAAAGCTACGGCTTTATCATTTGGTAGAGAGGGTGGAAATGTAGTTGTAACTGATATAGATGCAGAAAATGCCAGTGCCACGGTAAAAGAAATTATTGAAAATGGTGGTAGTGCGATAGGCCTTTCTGTAAATATTGCCAATGCTAAAGAGGTGGAAAGTGCTGTAAATGAAGTAATTAAACAATTTGGCCGGTTGGATTGTGCAGTCAACTGTGCGGGAATAGCAGGGCCTATTTCTAAAAGGATTCATGAATATCCTGAAGAATTTTGGCAGCAACAAATAGACATCAACCTCACAGGCACTTGGTATTGTTTGAAATACCAACTGGCTCAAATGCTTAAAAATGCGGGAGGAAATATTGTTTTGCTCTCCTCCGCTGCAGGCCTGATTGGTCAGCCCGAGAACTCTCCATATGCGGCCTCCAAACATGGTGTGGTAGGCTTAGCCAAAACAGCCGCCATTGAATATGCCACTGATAATATTAGAGTGAATGCCATCTGCCCAACAGCAATCGAAACCCCTATGATTATGCAAGGACGAAGAAAATTGGCAGAAAATCCAGAAGCTTTACAGCAGGCAATCAATTTTCAAAGAATGAAACGCATGGGGACTCCCCAAGAAATTGCTGACGTTGCCCTTTGGCTTTGTTCTGATGAATCAAGTTTCATTACTGGCTCAGCCATTAAAGCGGATGGCGGCGCAATGGCTTAAAAATCAAATGGTTACCACTCTTTCTGATTTTTTTCTTCCCAGACAATCTATGAATATCATAAATTATTAGTTAAATTATGTAACAATTCTCAATGAAGAATCTCTGACATTTGTCGAAAGTTATAAATGATATTTTTCGATTGAATCATAAGCTTTTGTTTTATACAAACCAAAAACATTTAACTATGAACAATATATTTAGAGGCTTAATAGCTGGTTATGGTGCCAAAAAATTAGGAGGTGGCTGTTTCGGAACAATTATTGTCTTTGTAATCATTTGGGTTATTTTGGGTCAATGTAGCTAAAACTATACCTAAAGAAGTCTCCACACCAAATAAGTAATTATTTATTCAAAAGATGAAAGTTGCAGTTTTCAGTTCAAAACCGTATGAGAAAGAATATCTAGACAAATTCAATCTAGGGGGTGAACACCAATTGGTTTATTTTGAGGCTTCATTAAATGCTGACACAGCAAATTTGGCCGAGGGATATGAAGCAGTGTGTGTATTTGTGAATGATAAAATCGATAAAGAAACGGTTCAAAAATTAACTAAATTGGGAGTTAAATTAATTGATCTGCGTTCATCAGGTTTTAATAATGTAGACATTCCTACCGCCATAACTAATCATGTAAAAGTAATGAGAGTGCCAGCCTATTCGCCTCAAGCAGTAGCTGAACATGCCGTTGCCATTATCATGACTTTGAATAGAAAAACCCATAAAGCTTATAATAGAGTGAGAGAAGGAAACTTTTCAGTGGAGAATTTGATGGGTTTCAATTTATATGAAAAAACGGTGGGGGTAGTCGGAACTGGAAAAATAGGAACGGCCTTTTGTCAAATTATGTTGGGTTTTGGCTGTAAAGTAATCGCTTATGACATTGTGGAGTCCAATTATTTAAAGCAAAAGGGGGTAGAATACAAGTCTTTTGATGAAGTTTTGCAAAGTTCAACCATCCTTTCGCTTCATTGCCCATTAGCACCGGCTACCAAACATCTTTTTAATGAAGTTGCGTTTAGTAAAATGAAGAAGGGTGCCATGTTAATCAACACCAGTAGAGGTGGATTAATCAATACTGTACATGTGATGAAAGCATTGAAAAACGGCCATTTAGGATATTTGGGTATAGACGTTTACGAGCAAGAGGAAAACTTATTCTTCAATGATTTATCAGAAAGTATTATTCAGGATGAGGTAATTCAAAGATTGATGACTTTCCACAATGTTTTAGTCACTCCCCATCAAGGGTTTTTTACCACGGAAGCATTGGATCAAATTGCTAAAACTACTTTAAAAAACTTTTCAGATTTTGAAAAGGGGATACCTTCTGCTAATGAGTTGAAAATAAGTTAATTGCAATTGATAGTATTCGATTTATTATAGGATTCCCCATTCTTTATCCCTATTTCAGGCAGCCATTCTAATTAATTTCTCAATTTTATTGCTCACCCTACAGCTCAGAGGAGTTTTAGCCTAAGCCACAAAAAAAGTGTGAATGATATAACTCTTTGCACTAATTATGTAACATATCCATTCAGTGGCCAACTTACCTTTGACTATACCTTTTAAAACAATATACTCATGACATTATTTAATATTTTAATTGCCTTAATTATTGCGGGCGTTCTTTTATGGCTCGTTAATAATTTTATACCCATGGATGGGAAAGTAAAAAGAATTCTCAACATTGTGGTGGTGATTGCCATTGTAATCTGGCTTTTAAGAGCATTTGGGCTACTCGACTCACTAATGAATGTTCGGATTTAGGACTTAATTTCCCTAAATTCTAAATCAAAATCACAAAATATTAATACTAACTTATGAACATTAAAAGAATTTTTGGCTCACTTCTTACAGTATTGGGTATTGGAGGCCTTATTTATGCAGCGATAGTATTTGTAGGTACAACAGGAGGAACCCAAAATACGAAGTCGATGATTACCTATGGCATAATCGGTACCGTGTTTTTTATTTCTGGCATTGGTCTTATTCGCACCACAAAAGACGAATCTTAATTTTCAAATATTTTTGTACAATTGAATTATAAACTATGAATCCTTCAATCGGTATTAGCAAAGAGCATTTGCAAACCAGTGTGACATTATTGTCGAGCATTTTATCAGATGAAATGACCCTTTATATTAAAACAAGAAAATTTCACTGGAATGTTTCGGGAGAGAGTTTTATGGAACTGCACAAACTATTCCAAAGCCAATATGCAGAATTAGAGGAGACAATTGATGAAATCGCTGAGCGAATAGGAAAGTTGGGAAGTAAAGCAATTGGAACAATGAAGGAGTTTTCAGAACTCACTCGATTGAAGGAATCCCCCAATGTTTATCCTTCACAAAAGGAAATGCTCAATGAATTATTGAGCGATCATGAAACTGTAATTGTGGAATTAAGAAAGGATATTGATGTGATGGCCGCTCAAAATAATGATGCTGGGACAACAGATTTTCTTACAGGAATTATGGAACACCATGAAACAACTGCTTGGGTATTAAGAAGGTATTTGAATTAATTTGAAAATAAAATGACCTTTCTGGCAATGATTTTGCAGATTTTTGGTTAGTCTATTAGCAACAACCGTAAAATCTTTCTATTCATGATCATTAGCCTTCCTGTCATTTCATTTTTGCTTAACTTTTATTTTGCAAATCCAATAGTAACCAAAGAAGTAATAAAAAAAGAGAAAATTAAAGTAGAGGAAACCTCGCTTTATCTTGATTGTCAATTAAATGGAGTGGTCAATTACAAAGCTTTTGAGGAATCAATTGCAGGTTTTGAGAAGTTTCACCCAGCCAAACCAATCATTACCATTGTTGATTTTTCATTACCATCGAATGTAGAAAGGTTTTTTGTGATCGATCTTTCTAAGAAAAAACTATTATTTTCGTCTTTGGTGGCGCATGGGCAAAATTCTGGTGGCAATAAAGCTGTCAAATTTTCGAATAAGAAAGATTCTCATCAAAGTAGTTTAGGTTTTTATTTAGTGGGCAGCGAAATTCGGAGTCCTAAACATGGCTCAGCTTTATTGCTTTTTGGATTACAAAAAGGAATTAATGATAATGCACGCCAAAGGGAAATTATTATTCATGGTGCTCAATATGTGAGTACCTCATTTATCAATCAGCATGGCAGGCTTGGTCGCAGTTATGGCTGTCCAGCATTGCCCAAAGAACTTATTCCACAGGTTGTTCCTGTTTTAGCCAATGGTAGCTTACTTTATATACGTACATAAAAAACTAAATATTTATAAGACAACCTTCTTTGGGTTAGTAAGTTGCCTTTTATTTTTTTTTGTGATTTCAGCCTGCAAAAAAGGTGACGGAAGAAATAAAGTTATAGCTGATGAAAGTGTTTACTCTACTCAAAATTTTAATGATTTATTAATTGATAGCACTATAGTAACCACTTTTTTCAAATCTAATCCAGCTTCAGATTCTCTCATAGACCAAGTTAACCAATTTTATATTCGTAGAAATTACCAATTAGCCTGGCTTAATAAAAGTGGGTTCACTTTGGCGGCCTCTAATTTCCACAATCAATTACAATCTTACAGCCTTGATTTTGATGATAATAGTCTAAAAAATAGTCGTTTAGATGCTTTAGTTTCAGAAGCTGAATCGGCCGACGAAAAATTTTTATTAGAAAAAAATCAGGTGAATGAATTGGAACTGTTGCTCACTACTACCTTTTTCAAATATGCAGAAAAGGCCTACGGTGGTACCATCAAGAATACATTAGACCTTGAGTGGTTTATACCCCGCAAAAAGAAAAGCTACCAAATATTATTAGATTCGCTGGTTTCGTTAGACAAAGGCGAAAAAATACAAGAGCCTGTAAATCAGTACTATATACACTTAAAAGATAAGCTGAGGCAATATCGTATCATCCAAAAAAAAGGTGGATGGCCTATTATCACTACTGATAAGAAATTTCTAATTCAAGGTGATAGCAATACTTCTTTATTGAGTGTTAAGCAACATCTGTTTTTAACAGGCGATTTAAAAGTAAACGATACAACGTTTTATTACACTGATTCACTTGCAAAAGCTGTAGGGCGTTTTCAACACAGAATGGGCCTAGTTGAAAACGGAAAGCTTAACCAAGCAACTATTACTGAATTAAACAAGCCAGTTGATTTTAGAATCAAGCAAATGATGATTAATATGGAACGCCTACGTTGGGTGCCTGTAGAAATGGAAAATGAATATTTGCTCATCAATATTCCGGAGTATAAACTTCATGTTTTTGCCAATAGACAAAAAGTTTGGGACATGAATGTGGTGGTGGGCAAAGCGGTTACCAAAACCAGTATTTTCAAAGGTAACCTTTCTCAAATAGTTTTGAACCCTTATTGGGGTATTCCCACAAGTATCGTAAGGAATGAAATTTTACCTAAGCTTAAGCAGAATTCTTCCTATTTGGAAAAGAATAATATGGAAGTTTTTTCTGGAAATACGATAGTAAATCATGCTAATATAAATTGGAATTCTTATGGCGAAAATGTGCCCTACAGTTTTAGGCAAAAACCTGGTAAAAATAATGCCTTAGGTAAAATAAAGTTTTTATTCCCCAATAATTTCAGTATTTATCTGCATGACACGCCTTCAAAAAGTCTTTTTGGTGAATCAAAAAGAGCCTTTAGTCATGGCTGTATAAGAGTGGCCGAACCATTACGATTAGCCAATTATCTTCTACAAAAAGATACCCTTTGGAACCAGGAGAAAGTAAATAATACCCTCAAAACAGACAATGAAACCTTTATTAAAGTGAAACCCACCGTTCCAGTTTATATCGCTTATTTTACCGCTTGGGTGGATCAAACTGGACAATTGAATTTTCGCAACGACTTATATAATTTGGATGCAAAGCTCACAAAAGAGATTTTTGGCGAGTAATCACACTGATTTTATTAAATTTGGAGAAAGAGGTTTGTTGCTACTATCAGTCTGGTTATATTTCCACAAAACATAACCCAAACTCAATTATTTAAATTACAAAAATGATCTGGCATGAAATGAATATGATTTTTGCCAACTCAATTAGAAGACTGAATAGCCTTGATAAAGAGAAAGTTGAATCAAAATCAAGGAATTCCATGTATCCTTTAAAATCAATTATCTATAAATGAAAACTAAATATCCTACAGAAGATATTCACACACTTTCCATGGAGGAAGTTTTGCAAGGTTTTCAAACAAATGCTGAAACTGGTCTTTCTAAGGCTGAGGCTGCAACTCGTTTTAAACAACTTGGCCCCAATATTTATACTACTCAAAAGCAGAAAAGTGTTTGGGTCATACTTTTACAGCAATTCAAAAGTCCGATTGTTTATCTACTCATATTTGGGGCAGCAGTATCCTTATATTTTCAAGATTTTATTGAAGCAGTGGCTATTTTAATTGTGATAATCATCAATGCACTCATAGGCTTTTTGATGGAAATGCAGGCAAGAAAATCCATGAATGCGCTAAAGGAAATGGATGTGATAAAAACCAAAGTGATTCGAGAAGGAAAACTAGAAGTAATTGCCTCCGAAAATTTAACCTTGGGTGATATCGTGATGCTAGAGGCGGGTGATTTGGTGCCTGGTGACGGTCGTTTACTTGAGAGTAATCAATTTAAATGTGACGAATCTTCCCTAACAGGTGAGTCATTGCCTGCAGAGAAAACTTTGGAAATACTTCCCAAAGACACCGTATTGGGTGATCAAACCAATAGGGTATTTAAAGGAACCTCGGTGATGAATGGAAATGGAAAAGCTATCATTACAGCTATTGCCGAACATACCGAATTGGGTTCTATTAGCTCTATGGTTGAAAATGCAGTTGAATCAGCCAGCCCATTAGATAAAAAACTTGGGGATTTAAGTAAAAAATTGATTTGGCTTACTTTAGTACTCACTACCATATTTGCGATTACGGGCATCATTCAAGGGAAAAACTGGATATTGATAATTAAAACTTCAATTGTTTTAGCCATTGCAGCCTTTCCTGAAGGCTTGCCCATTGTATCAACAGTGGCTTTGGCCAGTGGAATGTTACTGATGGCAAAACGTAATGCGATTGTTAAAAAACTATCTTCTGTCGAAACTTTGGGTAGTACAAATGTCATTTTAACTGATAAAACCGGAACGCTGACAGAAAATAAAATTTATGTAGATACCCTTTCATTTCCAGAAGAAAACTTCCATGTAAGTATTGAACATAATCAATTGAAATTTGAAGAAGGGGCCATCGAAAAAAGCAGCAAGAATTTTGAAAAACTTAGATTAGTAGGAGCATTGTGTAACAATACCGTTATTGACAAGCAACACAAGAATAAAATGCTGGGTGATCCGATTGAAATTGCATTAATTGAATTAGCGAATAGTTCCGGGTCGTCAGCTGAAGAAATTAAAAAACAATTTGCACGTGTTTCTGAGATTCCATTTAATTCAGAAACCAAGATTATGGGCACCTTGCACAAAAGTAAAGAAGGTTTTTTTGTGGCTGCCAAAGGATCTGTGGAAGATTTATTGCTCAAATGTAATAAAATGCAATTAGGTGAAACCATTAAAGAATTAGATCAAAATGATAAGAAATTGATTGTAGAAGTGTCTGAAAAAATGGCCGCCGAAGGATTAAGAGTTATCGCATTTTCATATAAAGATGAAAGTGATTCAAATAAAGAGGATTTTTTGAACGATTTGGTCTATATCGGGATGATTGGCTTTCTTGACCCTCCACGATTAGACATTAAAGGAGCGATTATTTCATGTAAAAATGCAGGAATTAAAATTGTGATGATCACTGGCGACCATCCATTGACAGCCCTTAACATTGCCAAGAAAATAGGATTGGTGGAAGATTCTGAACAAAATGTGGTGGTTGGAAAAGACTTACCCTCCATGAAATCATTAACAAGTGAATGGAAAAAGAAGATTCTATCCACAGCAATATTTGCCCGAACCACACCAAAGCAAAAATTGGATATTGCCGAAGTTTTTCAGAATGCTGGCAATGTGGTAGCGATGACAGGGGATGGGGTAAATGATACTCCTGCTTTAAAAAAAGCCGATGTGGGCATAGCCATGGGATTAAGAGGAACACAAGTTGCCAAAGAAACTGCGAGTATTGTGCTCAAAGACGATTCTTTTAAATCAATTGTTGCAGCAGTATCACATGGAAGAGCTATTTTTCAAAATATTCGAAAGTTTGTAATTTACCTTGTTTCATGTAATCTGAGCGAGATATTTATTGTTACTTTATTGGGTTTTATGGCTCCAGCAGCCGTCCTGCTTCCATTACAAATTTTGTTTTTGAATATGATTACGGATGTATTTCCCGCACTGGCTTTGGGCTTAGGTAAGGGAGATAAAAATGTAATGCAAATTCCTCCCAGAAGTTCAAAGAATGATATTATTGATAACAAAGATTGGATTACGATAGCATGCTACAGTCTAACTATTACAGTGGCAATAGCTTTTGCAGTAATTTATTGCCAACAAATAATCACAGACGATGATGTGGTAGCCAATAATGTAGCTTTTGTTACTTTGGCATTTGCCCAGCTTTTCCATGTTTTCAACATGTCGGCCACTAACTCAAAGTTATTAATAAACGAAATTACCAAAAACAAATTTGTTTGGCTGGCTATTTTGATATGTACAGGCTTCATGTTGCTCGTTTTTGGCGTGCCTCAATTGCGCTTGGGTTTAGGCTTAACCGTGCTTCCTATGGAAGTTTGGATAGTATGTATTTTAGCTAGCTTGTTTCCTTTGTTGGTGATACAATTATATAAATTTATTTGGGCTAATAGAATACCAATAGTGATCGAAAAACCAAAAAAGTAAAAGGTAATTCTCCTAATTATGCTACCAAATTTGCGTTTGTGAATGTGTGAATGATATAAGTTTTTTCAAAAGTTATGTAACAATCCCCTTCGCAATTAGCCTCACCTTTGCACAGATATTACCAATCAAGTAATCATTTGTTTAATCAAAAAATTTCGACAATATGAAAACGGAGCAAGAAATTAATGTCGATATTCTGAATATTACCATGATGATAAATGAACAATTTCCTGAATTATCTAAATATTTAGTTGAAATGCCTATTACCATTCCAAATGATTCTTCGCCTGATATCACTTTAAAAATTTTAAAGGATTATTATGATTCTTTGGAAATCTTAATGATTGACTATTCTGCCAATCATAGCAATAAAAATGAACCCAATCTTAATGATTTAACCATTTTACCCACTATTTAATCTATAATTTCATGAGTGATGCATACAAACAATTAGATAGAGTTTTTGAAAAAATCACCTCTTTTGTAACTTCTATTCTAGGCAATTCAATCACCTTTATTATTGCCCTGCTAATGTTGGTATTTTGGTTTAGCAATCGTGATTTTGAAACTCAGGAAACCAATGAAATCATTAGAGATATTATTCACGGGGTGTCCTTTTTATGCTTATTTGTGATCCAAAAAGAGTTCAGTCGGTTTTCTGGAGCACTTCATTTGAAAATCAATGAGCTGGTGGTTTCACATGAAACGGCCAATAATGCAGTAATTAATGTTGAAACTAAGACAGAATTAGAAATTACGGAATTACAAAAAGAATACACTGAGCTAGCCGAACAAATTAAAGAAGTAGAAGAGAATCCCGTAGTAGTAATAAAGACGAAGACGAATAAAAAAAATGTGTGAATCATGTAAGACTTTGTTATTATTCTATAACAAAAGCTACGCCTCTACTCACCAACTTTGTAACGTAATTATTTACTAAAACAAAATTCAATGAAAATGTTAAAAAAATCAACAATTCTTTTTGCCTTATTATTCATAAGTGCAAAAGCGATGAATGCACAAACCTTATCAATTGGCCCAATGGTGGGTGTAAATGTGTCATCAGTAACAGACTCTTACAATACTAAAGGATTAGTGGGTGCTTCACTTGGTGGCTTTGCTAATTATAGTGTAAACGAACACATAGGTATCGGAGTCAAAATCTTGTATTCACAATTAGGAACTGCATTTACGGATGTTACTTTAATCCATCGACTCAATTATGTTCAAATTCCAGTAACTGGTATTTATTATTTTGGACAAGCAGGTGATAAGTTCAGACCAAAAATCTTTGCTGGTGCGTATTATGGATCACTTCTTAAAGCAACTCTTAAAAATGGGGATGAGGTATTGAACTTAGATGGGCAAACAACTTATAATAAAGTAGATATTGGTGCTCTTGGTGGCATTGGCTTTAATTATTTAGTTGGCTCACGCACTTGGTTAAATGTCGATGCTGGTTATAACCAAGGCTTCAGCGACCTGACCAGAAATACGGATACGGCCCATAAAAATTCGGCTCTTAGTTTAAATGTAGGTATTAGTTTTCCAATAGGAAATTAATCAAGTTCATAAATTATTAAAAGGCTTTAGTCAAAGGTGACTAAAGCCTTTTTTTATTTCTTTTTTTTCAAAAAATTAATTAAAAATGGATAAAACAGATTAGTGTGAATCATATAAACTATTCATAATATTCTGTAACACAAATATTTGCAAATTCTAAGAACTTTATTCATTAAATAAAAACAAGAAAAATGGCAAACGAGAAAGACACAAAAGATAAGTCTGGCAAGAAAATGCCGACGAAAAATCTTAAAGAAAAACGAATGGCAAAAGAGGCAAAGCGCATGGAAAAAGCAAATTAGTTCCCTATATCTCTATAACCCATTTACAACTTGGTAATTTTAAAAATATGATTGATGTTAAAAAAGTAGGAGTACTGTTGGAGAAAACAGCGTTTGGTTTTGAAAATGAGGGAGTTTTGAATCCGGCAGCGATTTTAGTGGATGGTACCATTCACCTTTTTTATAGGGCGGTGAGCAAAGGTAATTATTCGAGCATAGGCTATTGTACCCTAAAAGATCCCCTTAAAATTGATGAGCGCTGTGAAATTCCAGTACTCTTTCCACAATTTGATTACGAAATGCATGGGGTAGAAGACCCCCGAATCGTGAAGATTGAAGACCTGTTTTACATGACCTATACGGCTTATGATGGGGTAAATGCACTGGGAGCATTGGCTACCTCTAAAGATTTATTGCATTGGGAAAAGCGTGGACTGATTGTGCCGCAAATTACTTATAAAGAATTTGAGAGGCTTTCAAGTTCAAAAACTGTGCTGAACGATAAGTATAATCGATACAACGTAACGGGTGGCGCCTATGAAAAAAAAGGTAAAAAATTATTGCTTTGGGATAAGAATGTTATTTTCTTTCCAAGAAAAATTGGAGGCAAGTTTTTTTTCCTTCATCGCATAAAACCAGATATTCAAATTGTGTGTATCAATAATTTGGAAGAATTGACAGTTGATTTTTGGCAAAATTATTTTTTACATTTTGAAGCAAATATTGTACTTACTCCTAAATATGATTTTGCGGTGAGTTATTTGGGCGGTGGCTGCCCTCCATTAGAAACGAAAGAGGGCTGGCTACTCATCTATCATGGTGTTCATGATACTGTTTCAGGCTATGTTTATTGTGCCTGTGCTGCCTTGTTGGATTTAGAAGACCCTCAAAAAGTTTTGGCACAGTTGCCCTATCCTTTATTTACACCCGAAGCAGAATGGGAGCTAAAAGGTCAGGTAAACAATGTATGCTTTCCTTCAGGAGCAGTCTTGATTGATGATCAGCTTTATATTTATTATGGTGCGGCTGATGAGAAAATCGCCTTGGCCATTGTCAGTTTATCTACACTTATCAATGAACTATTATTAAATGTTAACAATAATGAGAAATGAAACCTTTTTTGAATCAGGCAATACAATTAGCCTTGAAAGAGAAATAATTAATGCTGGAGACTATTCTTACTCCCATGGAAGTACCTTTCCATTACCCGAAATTTTATTTATTTCTTCTTATCCACCTCGTGAATGTGGTATAGCCACCTTTTCACAAGATTTGATCAAGGCGCTCAATAATAAATTTGACCATTCTTTCAAAATAAAGATATGTGCACTAGATACAAATACTGAAAAACCGATTTATTCAGACGAAATTAAGTATAAACTAAATACCGAAGAATCGGAAGATTTCGTTCAATTAGCTAAAAAAATCAACCAGGAAGAATCCATTCAAATGGTGATGATTCAGCATGAGTTTGGTCTTTTTGCAAAAAAAGAGCTGGAATTTAAAAGGTTTTTGAAAATTCTCCATAAACCGATTATTCTCACTTTTCATACGGTTTTGCCATCACCAAACGAATCACTTAGGAATAACGTGCAAGCAATAGCTGCTTTGTGTGAATCCGTTATAGTAATGACCCATACTTCTGCCAAAATATTGGTAGAAGATTATGCATTGGATCAAGAAAAAATCACGATTATACCCCATGGCACACATTTGGTGCCTCACTTGGATAAGGCGCAGTTGAAAGAAAAATACAATTTATCAGGGAAAAAAGTTTTGGCCACTTTTGGCCTTTTAAGTTCTGGGAAAAGCATCGAAACTACCTTAAACGCACTCCCAACTATTATCAAAAATGATGAAGATATCTTATTTCTGATTATTGGTAAAACACACCCTTCTGTGGTAAAGAGTGAGGGCGAAAAATACCGAAATATGCTGGAATCAAAAGTGGAATCTTTGAATTTGCAAAAATACGTTCGATTTGTCAATACTTTTTTGCCATTAACCACCTTACTAGAATATTTGCAACTGACTGATATTTATTTATTTACGTCCAAAGATCCCAATCAAGCTGTTAGTGGCACATTCTCCTATGCATTTAGTTGTGGCTGTCCGGTTATTTCAACACCTATTCCTCATGCTAAAGAGGTTTTGAAAAATGATGCAGGCATTATCATTGATTTTGAAAACTCCACTCAATTGGCGAAAGAAGTCAAAAACCTATTGGATAATGAGAAATTAAGAAATGAAATCAGTTTAAGAGGCTTGCATACCATGGCACCTACTGCCTGGGAAAATGCAGCGATTGCTCATGCACAGTTGTTTGAAAATCATGGCAAAGGTAAAATTTCGTTGCATTATAAAATACCTGAAGTGAATCTTGATTATGTAAAAAAACTGACAACTGATTTTGGAATCATTCAATTCTCAATTTTAAATCAGCCTGATATTGACTCGGGTTATACCTTGGACGACAATGCTCGTGCAATGGTGGCTTTTTGTCAACATTTTCAATTGACAAAGGAATCTGATGATCTAAAATATATTGCTATCTATCTTAATTTCATTAATTTTTGTTTGCAGTCAAATGGAAGTTTTTTGAATTATGTGAATGAAGAAAAGGAATTTGTTCCACAGAATTATGAGACCAATTTGGCCGACTCAAATGGCAGAGCGATATGGTCATTGGGTTATTTGATTTCAATAGGTGATATATTGCCATTTGAACTTGCCATGCAGGCTGAAATAATTTTGCAAAGAGCTTTGGAGAATGTACGTGAAATTCATTCATCAAGAGCTATGGCATTTATAATCAAGGGATTATACTATCGAAGTACAAAAAACAAAATAGAGCGAGACAAGAATTTGATTACCTTATTTGCTGATAGGCTAGTCCAAATGTTTAGACATGTGTCGGATGATGATTGGACGTGGTTCGAAAGTTACCTTACCTACGGCAATAGTATTTTACCTGAAGCTATGCTCTGTGCGAGTTTAGCAACTGGCAACCCAATTTATAAGCAGATTGCAAAATCATCTTTTGATTTTCTTCTTTCAAAAATATTTGACGAAAACCAAATTAAGGTGATCTCAAATAAAGGTTGGTTGCATAAAGGAGAAGAGTCAAATCGAGTGATTATTGGAGGGGAACAGCCCATTGATATTGCCTATACGATTCTAGCTTTAGGTAAATTTTATGCTGTATTTAATAAAGATGATTACAAACAAAAGATGGAGATAGCTTTCAATTGGTTTTTAGGAAATAACCATTTAAGTCAAATTATTTATAATCCATGCACAGGTGGTTGCTACGACGGATTAGAAGAAAATTCAACTAATTTAAATCAAGGGGCCGAGTCAACAGTTAGTTATTTGATGGCCAGGCTCA
This sequence comes from Bacteroidota bacterium, assembly GCA_040385875.1. Taxonomy (GTDB): domain Bacteria; phylum Bacteroidota; class Bacteroidia; order Cytophagales; family Spirosomataceae; genus JANMZR01. The sequence goes on along the minus strand of JAZKGO010000210.1, from coordinate 4,981 downwards.
CAATCGAACAGTACGAAACAGGAAGCCACAAAAATGGCGTCCCACTTAAAAACTTTTTGAGACATTTTAGGAAGAATCAAATGACTTAATATGTGAATATTATAACAATTTGTCAGCATTCTATAATTTGTTTGGGACCTAATGTGACCACCTTTGTATAATGATTTCTTAGTAAGGAAGCAGTATTAAAACAGAGTTTACAATTTAAAATGAACAATTATGAAAACAAGTAAAATATTATTAGGCGTGTTGGCAGGTGCAGTCGCTGGTACAGTGGTAGGTATGTTGTATGCCCCAGAAAAAGGCTCCCAAACTAGAAGACAAATATTGGATAAAGGGGATGATTATGCGGAAGGCTTAAAAAATAAATTAGAAGCGCTTGTGGTTTCTTTAAATAAAAAATACCAAAGTACTTTAGTTGAAGTGGAAGGCATTGTAACCAAAGGAAAAAATAAATACGAGAATGCTTTGCAAGAAGTTGATGGCCTAATGGCAAACGCAAATTCAAAATTAGAAGATCATAAAAATAATTAGGCTAAATATTAAAAAAGGGCCTTTCTGATATTACCACTTGAATTGATTGCAGTAAAAAAGGTGAGGAGGTGAAAATCTCCTTGCCTCATTATTGCTCGATTTTTTCGTCTTAAAATATTTGATTTGGAATTTTGAAAATAGAACTGATGATAGATAATCATAAAATGGCTTTAGAATCACTTTTTGAAAAGGTGGAGGACTGTGGTAAAACCTCAATAGAATTACTGAAGCTGCAAGCAATTGACAAAACTGTCGATATTATTGGTACTATTGCCATTAAGCTAACCTTTTTTATTGTTTTAGCCACCTTTATTACTATGCTTAATTTTGGAATTGCACTATGGATTGGCGAATTGCTTCAAAAAACTTATTATGGATTTTTTGTGATGGCAGGTTTTTATGGAATTATTGCTCTATTGTTTCGCTCCTATTTATATCAATGGGTGCAGGTACCCGTTAGCAATTTCATTATTTCTAAAATGTTAAATGATAAACCTTTTGAAGCTAAAACTTGAATACTATACTAATGAAAAACGACATAAATATTTTAAATGAGAGGATAAGTTTGCTTAAATATCAACAGGCTCAGCAAATCATTTTGTTGAAAGACCAAATTGATATCACATTAGAAAACTTGAAGCCCATCAATTTGATCAAAAATACCATGCAAGAAGTCGCTGCCTCAAACGAAATAAAGGACAATCTAATGAATAATGCGATTGGCCTTACAACGGGTTATTTATCAAAAAAAGTATTAATAGGCGCCACTCATAACCCAATTAAAAGAATAGTTGGTACTCTTTTGCAATTTGCGATAGCCAATTTTGTAGCAAACCATTCGGAAACTATTAAGGCTGTAGGCACCGTTCTTGTGCGACGCCTATTTTTTCAAAAAAAGAATTTACAATCGGATTGATATCGACCGATTTTTAAATCTAGTCATAATAAAATCCTAGCAATAGGATTTTTTTGTTTTATAACTTTCTCATTTATAATTAATTAAGTATATTTTTTGCTTGAATCCGCCAAGTATTCATAATGTGTGAATCTTACAATTATTTTCACCTATTATATAACTTTAAAGAGCATGGAATCATCAAATTTGTACAATTATCAATAAAAGTTGATAAGATAGAAAATATTTCAACAACCCAAAAAATGAAAAAATCAATTACGCTACTGACTTTGTCAACTTTCATTGCTGTGACATTACTCCAATTTTTTACAATAATTGTAATAGGCTGCACAACTAAAGCAGAGAAGGTTCAAAATGCGGAAACTAAAGTGGCACAAGCAAATGCAGATTTGGCAAAAGCAAAAGATGAAAATACGGTTGAAATTGAACAATTTAAGAAGGAAACTGCCGATAAGATCGCAGCCAATGAAAAGAGTATCAATGAATTCAATGCTAGAATAGCCTCGAAAAAAAGTGACGCTGAAGCAGATTATAAACTTAAAGTGGCTGAACTCGAACTCAAAAATACTGACATGAAAAAGAAACTGGATGACTATAAACAAAATGGCAAAGACAATTGGGAAAAATTCAAAATTGAGTTTAACCGTGATTTGGAAGAAATTGGAAAAGCATTTAAAGGTTTGACAGAAAAAAGTAAGAAATAGATGAGAGGCGAGATGGGAATTTCTAGTGAATTAGCTTGAGCGCTGAACTATTGCCAAATTAAATATTTACTATATTTATATTACAATATTTTAAAGGTAAAATACAAATACTACTACAATTATACAATTAGATTTAAGAGTTGGCGGCAATACAACAGAACCCGAGCCGACAGACAGTCAGACAATAAACTCTTGACCCCAACTATACAAAGACACAATACTTGGCAACAATTTTTCGCCTTTGCTTGTTAGTGTATATTCAACTGTTGGCGGGACAGTTGCAAATACTTCTCTTGTAATAATTCCATTAGCTTCCATATTTTTCAATTCCTTCACTAACATTCGAGTATTAATTCCCTCAACACTTCTTTCCAATTCTTTAAAACGCATTTTACCGTTTGACAACCGATAAACAATCGGCATAGCCCATTTTCCACCTATAATATCTAAAACTTCTATTAAGGAACAGTTTTTTTCGGAAACGCATATTTTATTTTCAATCATAATTTGTTGATTTTGAGCATTGCTTTACTTTAGGTTACTACTGTACAATAGTGTAACTACTTGCAAAAGTAAAGTAATGGATTTAAGTTTGCAAATAATTTAAAAAAATAAAAAATGAATTTATTAAAATCAATAAAACTGGGTAATAACACACTTAAAAACAGTATGGTTATGGCACCAATGACACGTTCCCGTGCCAACATAAATGGAATTGTGGGTGATTCCACAGTAACCTATTATAAGCAACGAGCAAGTGCAGGCTTAATCATAAGTGAAGCCATTAATATTTCTATACAAGCCACAGGAAGTCCACTAACACCAGGCATTTATACTACTGAACAAATTACTGCTTGGAAAAAAGTTACACAAGCTGTTCACGAAAAAGGGGGTGTTATTTATGCCCAACTTTGGCATACAGGGCGTGTTGGACATTCACTTGTAAAAAATGGAGAATTGCCTGTTGCACCATCAGCCGTGGCAATTGAAGGACAACAACATTTTACAATGGAAGGAATGAAAGATTATGAAACCCCAAGAGCGTTAACTACAGAAGAAGTAATAAATATTGTTCAAGAATATAAGCAAGCAGCTTTAAATGCTATAGAAGCAGGTTTTGACGGTGTTGAACTTCATTCTGCTTTTGGCTATTTGCCCAATCAGTTTTTAGCTGAAAGTTCCAATCAACGAACTGACCAATATGGAGGAAGCAACGAAAATAGAAATCGTTTTGTGGTTGAAGTGATGAATGAAATTGTAAATGCCGTAGGTGCAGACAAAGTAAGCATAAGATTATCGCCTACTAGTTTGTATAATAGTATTGTGCATCAAAATCCTTTAGAACAATTCACTTTACTTATTAGTGAATTGAATAAATTGCCGTTGTCTTACATTCACTTTATGAATGTTCCATTCCCGGCAGAACACTTTCCTCATTATCCTGTTGATTCGGTAGAAACTTTTGGTAAACTTACCCACCATCCAATAATTGCAAATTTTGCTTACAATAGAAAAACGGGCGAAGCCGAATTAGAAAAAGGAATTGCAAAATTAATATCTTACGGAGCATTATTTTTAGCCAATCCTGATTTGCCAAAGCGTTTTGAACTAAATGCAGAATTGAATCAACCAGATAGAGCAACTATGTATGGTGGACAAGAGCAAGGTTATATAGATTACCCATTTTTAAACTAACCTCATTATTAAAACAATAAACAAAAAATGAAAGCAATACAATATAAAGATTACGGAAATTCAAGTGTGATAGAATATGTTGAAATTCAGAAGCCAATTATTCAAACTAAAAATGACATTTTAATTCAAATAAAAGCAGTCGGGGTAAATCCGATTGATATGAAAATCCGAAATGGATTTATGAAGCAAATTCGTCCTGTAGTAATGCCTTTTATTCCGGGTGGCGAGGCTTCGGGAGTTATTGTTGAGGTTGGTGGAAATGTTTCAAAATTTAAAGTAGGCGACGAGATTATTGTGTTACCGAAAATAAATACCTACGCTGAATTTGTGGTTGCAAATGAAAATTCTGTTTTGCTAAAACCTAAAAGCTTGACATTTGAAGAAGCGGCTTCAATAGGTCTAAATATTGGTACTGCGCAATCGGTTTTATTGAATGAAGGAAAATTAGAGAAAGGACAAAGAGTGCTGATTCAAGGAGGTGGAGGTTCTGCAGGTGGTGCAATGATTCAAATGGCAAAATCTGTTGGTGCTTACGTTATTGCGACAGCTTCAGGAAATGGGTTGGCTTTAGCAAAAAAAATGGGAGCAGATGAATTGATTGATTATAAATCGCAAGACGTTTCTATTTTGGTCAAAAATGTAGATTTGGTAGCAGATACAGCAGGTGGAGAATCGCAGGCTAAACTTTTTCAAGTGTTAAACCCAGGCGGTACACTATTGAGTATCGTAATACCACCATCTAAAGAATTGGCGGAACAATACAAGGTAAAAGCTGGTTTTGTATCTTCCGATACTTCGCCAAAAAATGTACAAAACGGAATTGAACTTTTAGAAGCTGGAAAATTTAGTCCAATCGTTGCAAAAACATTTAAACTCGAGGATGCTGCAATAGCTCAAGATTTTTTATCAGCTGGTGGAGTTAATGGTAAAGTTGTTCTTGTCGTCTCTGCTTTGCAATAAGACAACATTTTCGAGTATGACTGTACTACCCCATTGTCGTTGGTATGTTTTTATCGGCCCTTTCAGCCTGATAAAAACTACCAACGGCTGGAATTGGGATATAATTGGCTCTCCGAATTACGAAGTGGCTCCTGAAAAACGGGAGATACTTCTTTGGAAAAGCGTCGGCAGG
>JAZKGO010000209.1:5373-8170 GCA_040385875.1 Bacteroidota bacterium | reverse complement strand
AGAGACAATTTCGTTGAGCGCCATCCCAATATGCGTTTTGTGGGAGCACATTTGGGCAGCCTCGAATGGAGTGTGGAGGAGCTTGCCAAAAGATTGGACAAATATCCCAATATGGCGGTGGATATGGCTGCTAGAATTGGCCATTTGCAATATCAATCTCAAAAAGATTATGAAAAAATACGGCAATTTTTTATTAAATACCAAGACCGGCTCATTTATGCAACGGACTCTCATATCGACTCAGAATCAGACCCAATAAAATCGAAAAATAATCTGCATCACACTTGGCTTGAAGACTGGCGGTATTTTACGAGTGATGAAAAAATGACGAATAGCGTTGTAGAGGGAGCCTTTTTAGGTTTGAGATTACCCAAAGAAGTGATTGATAAAGTTTTCCATCACAATGCGGTGAGGTGGTTTAAGATGAAGGATTGATTTAAGAAATAGTATTTTGATAAACCAGTCTTCCCCCAATTATGGTTTTTGAAATGTTAATATTTTTGTCAAATATCACAATATCAGCATCATAACCTTTGGCAATTTTACCTTTTTTGTCGGCCACTTTCATTATTCTAGCGGGAGTTTGTGACGCCATTTTTACGGCTTCTTCCAACGAAACATTGCCTTTTTCAATCATATTCACCACCAATTGATTGGTTGTGGCAATACTTCCGGCAAAGGCAGTTCTATCAGATAATTTGGCCACGCCGTCCTCAATAATTACCTCGATTCCCTCCTTCAGATTGCCCAAAATACTTTTATCGGCTTTCGTACCTGCAGCCCGCATGGCATCGGTTATGAGCGCAATACGGTCGCTGCCTTTTATTTTATAAATCAATTGTAATAGTTCGGCAGGCAAATGCTTCCCGTCTGCAATTATTTCCACGTCCATATCGTCAAACAAGAATGCCGATTCAACCGCCCCACCGTGCCTCCAGCCATTAATGCGAGTTACTCCCAACATTCCAGAGTAAAGGTGTGTCATCAGATTATAGCCTGCCTTTCGGGCTTTTACAACATCGTCATAAAGAGCCTCAGTATGGGCTATGGAGGCAATAATTTTTTTTTCTGTTAAAATTTGGCCAAATAATAAAGCGCCTTCGAGCTCTGGTGCAGCACTCCAGCGAGTAATAAATGGAAAGCGTTCTAGTATTTCACTATATTCATTAGGTTCGGGCAGGCGAATATATTTTGGATCTTGTGCTCCTCTTTGATCCATTGAAAAGTACGGCCCCTCAATATGAACTCCCAAGAAATTAGCGCCAGCAATCTCCTTTTCACTCGCCTTTTGAAAGGCTTCTAAGGTTTTAATAAGGTGTTCTTTTGTAGAAGTAAGAGTGGTTGGCACCATTGAGGTCGTGCCAAATTTTGCATGAACTATTGCAATATTTTCGAATGCCTTCAGGGTATTGTCCATAAAATCGTGCCCGCCACCGCCATGCAAATGAATATCGATAAAGCCCGGTGAAATATATTGGCCCTTTGCATCAATCTCAATTGCATCCGTCAATTCAATATTGGTTTCATACACCCCATCAATCTTATCGCCTTTAATGATAACTGTGCCATTGGAAATAATTCCTGAGGGTGTAATTACCTTTCCATTAAATACTTTTAGGATCTTCATTTCAAATATTTAATAAACTGGCTGATTCTTGGTCTAAATACAATTCACAATTGGCGTGATTTTTTAAAATAGATGCGGGAAAGATAGGACTAACTTCCTCATTCACAGCATTATATACAGCCTCCGCTTTCCGCTGGTCGGGCACAGAGCATATAATACTTTTAGCTTTCATAATTTGTTGGATAGACATGCTTATGGCTTGAGTAGGAACTTGAGCTAAACTGTCAAACCAGCCTTCGTTCACTTGCTGTTGGCGACAAGCTTCGTCTAAATTTACCACCAAATAGGGTGATTCCGTTTCAAAATCAGCTGGTGGATCATTAAAAGCTAGATGTCCGTTTTCACCAATTCCTACTAAGGCCACATCGATAGGGTTCTTTTTGATTTGGCTGCCTAAATATTCAATTACTTGACTCAAATTCGCCTCTCCGTCAATCAAAAAATAGCTTCTCAAAGTCGGGACTTTAGCGATAAAACGCTCCGTTAAATAGTTTCTAAAACTGGCCTTATGGGTTATTGGCAGTCCAATGTACTCGTCCAAATGAAACATATTCACTTTTGACCAGTCGATCGTTTTGTCCGAAATTAAATAAGTCAAGGTTTCAAACTGGCTACTGCCAGTGGCCAAAATAATATTTGCTGAGCCGTTTTCAACAATGACTTTTTTTATTTTTTCAGCGGCACTTTCACCTGCTTTTTTCCCTAGTTCCTGATGAGTATTGCAAATAATTATTTCCATTATACTTGTTTTCTAATGCCTGTATTTCCACCCAATGCCAAGGTGACATCAACCGGAGTATTGGTTTTCCAGCTTCCTTTGGTAAAATCTGGAACATCCATTGTTTTTGACCTGTTTTTTACAGAAATTTCACTCAAAGGGCCAATACAACTCCAAAGAGCCGCATCATATACATCTTGGTCAAGTGGTATTCCGTTTCTTAAACAGTCTATTAATCGCCAGTCCATCATAAAATCCATTCCGCCGTGCCCCCCAATTTGCTTCGCCATTTCTCCAATTTTGGTCACAATTGGCGGGCTATATTTTTTTTCTAATTCTGCCATTTCCTGATCACTTACCCATTCATGCTTATGATTGGATATTTTACCTTTTTCTGGATATTTTTGAGCCATACCATTGGTGCCACTCAAAAGATGAATTCGGGAATAAGG
>JAZKGO010000209.1:0-5273 GCA_040385875.1 Bacteroidota bacterium | reverse complement strand
AGCAATTCGAAAAAATCATAACAGGTATTTTCGAGCATCATGCAATGCTTTTTGGTGGCTTCCGAGGTTTCAACCAACGCCCAGCACTCGTCTAAAGTGGTGGCTGCTGGCACTTCTACAGCCACATGTTTGCCCTGTTTCATGGCATACAAGGCCATAGGAGTATGTAAATGCCAGGGAGTGGCAATGTACACTAAATCGATGTCTGATCTTTCACAAAGTTTTTTCCATGCGTTTTCATTTTCATAATAAAGGTCAACCTTAATGCCTTGCTTCTCAAGTTTTGAGGCCGATTCTCTTGCCTTTATTTCTCTTTTGTCACAAATGGCTTTTGTTACTACCCCTTCTATTTTGTTGACCCGCACCACCGCAGAGGAGCCCCTATTGCCCACTCCTATAAAACCTATTCTTACATTTTCAAGCTTGGGTGCAGCATAACCACTCATATTAAAAGCTTGCTTTCCATTTTGGCTGCTGGCATAACTTTCAAAACTATTCTGGACTAATCCTAAGGTAGATAAGCCCCCAATTTTTATGAATTCTCTACGGTTATTTTTCATATTAGTTATTTTTTTATTCTCCAATATTTTAATTTATTACCATAAAAAGCATAGAAAACAATGTACAAAAAGCAAAAAATAAGAATGATATAGGCCGCTTGTTGGTCGTATTTATCAGCTAAATAACCATAAACCATAGGCATCACAGCATTCCCCGATAAGCCCATAATCATGATGGAGGAGCCTATTTTAGTGAGATTGCCCAGCCCGTTCAAAGCCAATGGCCATATGCCTGCCCATATAAGCGAATTGGCCAGGCCTAGGAGAACAATAAACCAAATAGAAATATCAGTAGTGATATTCCCAATGGTGATTTGGCCTTTCGAAAATACGATGAAAAAGCTAAAAATCAATCCTAAAACGGAGCAAATTTTGAGGGCTGTTTGTTGCTTTAAATATTTAGGAATCAGCGATATACCTGACAAATAGCCTATGATTGTTAGCGTAAGCACATACGAAGGGAGCACTTTTGCAACATTTAAAGACAGACCTTTTGAAGTGGCAAAATTGATAATTGTATCCACGGCAATCACTTGCGTACCCACATGAAAAAAAATGGTAAGAGCTCCCAAAACCAAATTTGGATAGGCTAAAATTGATTTGCTTTTATCCTCATTTTCTAATTCATGCTCAATTTCGGGCAAACTTGATTTTGCAATAAAAATACCCAAACAGAATAATGCCAGCGCCACTACGGAGTAAGGTACTATCACCCGGTTGAGCAATTGGCCCATCAACACCTCTTTGGCCACCATTCCACTTGAAGCAGTGTTCTCGATTATGGCGATGTCTTCTGGTTTTAAAATGATAAATGATAGAATTAATGGTGCAATGATTCCAGCTGTTTTGTTGCAAATACCCATAATGCTTATCCTTTGGGCAGCACTTTCTATGGGACCAATAATGGTGATATAAGGGTTCGAGGCTGTTTGCAAAACTGATAGCCCAGTGCCTAAAGTAAATAAACCAGTAAGAAAAAGTCCATAACTTTTTTGAATAGCAGAAGGGATAAATATCAAGGCCCCAAATGACATCACCCAAAGACCAATTACGATACTTTTTTTGTACCCAAATTTGTTTAGCAGAATGGAAGATGGCAATGAAATAACCAAATAAGAGATGTAAAAGGCAAATGCAACTAGATAAGACTTAAAACTTGTGAGATGAAAAGCGATTTTAAAATAAGGAATCAAAATAGCATTAGACCATGAAATAAAACCAAAAACAAAAAAAAGTGAGGCTAATATGGCTACCGATGAAAGATAGGTATTTTTGTTTTTTTCCATTTATTTTAAAATTTCAAATTCATACAATCTCCCAAAAGAAAGCTTATTCATAAGCATAAAGTGAATGAGTAAATATAACTATTTTATTTCTTGGGTTTTGTAATGCCTTACCCTCATTCAATTAATCATCCATATCAGCTGGGCCTGCCAATTTAGCGGGGTATTTTTTATTCCCCATTGCGGAAAACCATAAAATTCTGTTCAGGATATCATCATTCCCTTTATCTATTTCATGAAAGCCGTATTTGATGGATTGATCATGGTATTTTAAGGCTGCTCCTTGCAGATTCTTCCGCTCTGGATTCATTTCGTTGAGCGGGATTTTATTGGCTATCGGTTTGTATTGAAAAGCAAAATCTGGTTGATCAGTAAAGCAATCAAACATCGGAAGTGCAGTGGCATCAATGATATTCATGGGCGGCAATCCCAAGATTTGCTCCATGGTGCGTACCAACGAAGTTTGGTTGTAGTTGGTAGTCACGGTTTTTTGCAAGCGAGAATAGGGGCTTATGATTAAACCAGTAGTGCGGTAGGATGAAATATGATCCCAGCCTGCTTGAGAGTCATCCTCAGTAATAAATATTACTGTATTATGTGCAAAACGGCTTTTCGAAACTGCCTCCACAATTCTGCCAACTGCCAAATCATTGTCTGCAACCATAGCTCTTGGTGTTGGATATTTGGGGTTAGTGCCCGCTGTATGGTCGTTGGGCAGGGCCATTACCATTAGATTGGCCAGCTCACCATCTGGTTTTGCCTCCAATTCTTTTAGCTCTCTGATGAAATCGTCGGCTCGCATTTGATCACTTATATTTTCATCAGAACCCCCTGGAAAAGTTTGTGACAAAAAAGGCCTAATTCTTGAAATGGTAGTGGTGCTATGGTATTTAAACTCTCCCAAAGTGCCCTTTTCTCGCATTTGGAACAAAGTTTTCCAATCATATTTTGATTCGTCGTAATGGAAATCACAGGCCTCTCCATAAATTCTTACGGTTTTGCCATGATCCAAAGCATTGTTCCATATCAAACCATTTTTATTGTACACCATGGCATCATATAATACATGAGGATAGCTCCTGAACCAAGCTCTCACTGATTTTTCAGTATAATCAGTAACCATTGCCGCAGAGGCCCAATGATGGCCTTCCGCTGAGGCTTTTCCAGAAGCATGGTAGTTATCCATCAGCAAATAATCTTTGGCTAATTGGTGCTGATTGGGTGTAACGCTGTCTCCAAAAATACAAAGCGACTTCATTCCTCTGCCTTGAGGCATGTCGCCAAAAACCTGATCATAAGTTCGGTTTTCTTTGATAATATACAACACATGTTTGAACACTGAGGGCTCCCCAATTCTCTCAGGAACGGGTTTTGGAGCAATGTTAGGGCGTGGTAGCCTTTCAGTTAATGCCAATCTAAATTCTTGATTGAGCTTTTTTACTTTTTCGGTATAGGCCGTTAAATCCGCCTCATTAGGCATTGGGATAAATGAAATGGAGGCTTGTTGTTTATGTGAATTGAATGCCCTTACTTTCCTTTTAGGAACGCTACCGATCTCATCAAAATCTGTAAGATTTATGGCACGAGCTCCAGTTGCTTCCAAATTGCAAACGATTAATTCATTGCGATTCAAAACAATACTCGAAGGATAGGCCTCCGTTGGAATAAAACCTTTGATTGTATAATTTTTGCCATCTGCTTTTTTCTTTAAATCAACCACGCATATCGCATTGTCTAGCCCATTTGCCACAAACAATAAACTGCCCTCCTCGTTGATTGCCAGACCATTCGGCGTTGACCCAACAAATTTTTTCCGGGTATTAAAAAGCCCCACAAATATTGAATCAATTACCGTTTCGGTAGAGGCCTCAATAACAGAAATATAGTCGCTATTGCCATTGGCTACATAGATAAACTTTTTGTCAAAACTGCTGATAATCGCATTGGGGTGCAACCCAACCCTGATTTCTTTTTGCGAAATACCGGTGTTTTTATTGATAATAGATACACTTCCTTGGCTCATGGCTCCTGTTTTAGGGTCGACATAGGCCTTTCCCCATGGTATTCCTGCTGTCTCCATCCCATTGGTAGAATCAGGAACTGGCCCCGCCCAATTGGTTATATAGGCCCTTTCTCCGATAATTTCGATTCCGTAGGGAGCTACACCTGTAGGCATTTCGTATATTTTCTTTTGGTCGCTTACCCTTACTTTTACAATTTTGTTGTTTCCATTTAAAACAGCATAAAAATATAATTCCCCATTTTCCTGCTTTGCCAATACTTGATTGGGTAAAGCAATTGTGGCTGGAGCCTCTGCTTGAAAAGGGAAGGCTCTAACTAATCTCCCCTTTTTTCCATCCCAATAGGCCTGCATTACATACGAGTTCGCTTTGGTATTTTGACCACCCTCCAATACAATATCCTTCCCGCCTGCTCCCCAAAAAATGAAAGTTGAATCATGGTGAATAATGGCCGAAATTCCAGAAAAGGTGCTCATTGCTCCCCTAAACTTGGGGTCGGAATTGTATACCCAACGGTCAATGAGTTGACGGGTATTGAGATCAAAAAAAGCGATTCCGTATCGATCTTCTACCAAAAGGGTTTTGTTATCGGGTAGTTTTACCGCATCCAAGCTGTGGTTCTCATAGGTTTCATCTCCAAACTTTACCGAAACTCCCGCCGGATCGAGCACCCGATTATAAGGCATAATATAGGGCGCCCCCACTGCGTATAAGGTGCTGTCATCGATAGAGGCTCTGTATTCCTGCCCATTTGTTTTACCAATTTTTGTGCTTTTACAAGTGATAAATAGTCCGATTGTTATGAAAACCAAAAGGGAAAGGTGGGCTAGTTGTTTCATTCGAAAATAGATTTTTATTGTTAATGTTTCTAAAGTTTATATGTTCCTTTAGCTTTATATATTTATAGAAGCTAATTATTGCTTAGAACAACCTCACCCAACCCTCTCCTGCTGAGAGGGCTTTATTAACTTAAATATAACAAATCGCAACGTATTAATGATTTGTCAAATACTTTCTTAAGCTTTCATAAATCGGAAATTCATTTCCTTTTTCATCCATAATGCCTAAATCGCCCACCGTCTGAAAACAGGATATTGCAGAAACGCCAGCAATCGCTAAATATTCGAAAAGGGAATCAGTCCAAGTGGCCAAAAAATCGGTTTTTTGACGGCTATCTCGCTGATTTTCAATGGAAATGGTTCTAGCTGAGCTTTCAGAAGCATAAGGATTAGACCTAGCTTTCAACGTAATGGCCGAAATATGTACCGGCAAGTGATAGAGGGCCTTGGCACTTTCCACTAAATATTCTACCGTTTCAGTATTCTCTAATAAAGTAGTATCATCAAAGGCATGCACCTGTGGGTGGAATGAAAAGCTTACAAAATCTGCCTCTTTTACATTCATTCGAA
>JAZKGO010000208.1:22741-24857 GCA_040385875.1 Bacteroidota bacterium | reverse complement strand
AAATGCTATTCAAAATCCTGAAATTGGCTTGATGGTTTTTGACAAAGATTTGCAAGAAATCTTTATTTTTAATAATGATGGTTGGAAGCAAGGAACGCTTTCAAAGTTGCCTTTGAATATTTTTGGATCAAGCCAAAATCCAATATTAAAAGTTAATAATATTTTAAACCTATCCAATTTTAATGGTTTAACTGCTCTTTTTGAATTCACAGGTATTTCTGGTAATGCAATTCAAGCAAATACTAATAATGGGATAGGGGTTGTTGGACAAAGCTTCACAGATGGCACAGGGATACAAGGAATGAGTAATTCTGGATATGGAGGTGTTCTGGTATCAAACAGTGGATTTGGATTGTTGGTCAGAAGTGATTCAAGAACTGCAATTACAGCTGATAATAATAACTCTAATCAGCCCACTGTAATAATTACCAATAGATATTCAATAGATAACCAGACGTCAGCAGTCGGTTTAGAAATGTATGGTGATTTGAAGCTAATGGGAAACAGCAAAGTCGTTTTAGAGGCTAATCAATATCCAATATTTCTTAATTATTGGACTAATGCGGGTCAGGATTATAATGATTGTAAATTTTATAAAACAAAAGAAAATATTGTACATTTAGAAGGGATATTATCAGTAACAGACCAACAAAATTTTACTAACCACATATTTACTTTACCAATTGGATACAGGCCAGCTAAAAATTCTATTTTTACAGCGAGTACAGCAGCCGGCTTAGCACAAATATTTATTAATTCTAATGGTGAAGTTCGTATAAGTGGTTCTATATATCTGCCTAGCCTCGACGGCATTTCATTTAGGGTAGATTGATCAGCCCTACCAATTCCATCTAATTTGCATCTTTATTTCTGATTTGTGCGATTTGGCAATTTCCTCTAAACCTGAGCTGATAGTATCTTGTCCGAAATAGTCGGACCGAGCCCACCGCAACTGAATCTCAGCGGCTTTGATTGGCTTATAGGTCATTAATAAATAATGCCTGAGCCCTTTGCCATAATAAGCTGGAAACGAAAAAGCATAGAGCACATCCTGCTCATACACATATTGCCGATTGTCATAATTATCAGTATTAAAATAGGCCAACCTTGCCGTTAATGAGATTCTACTGAGGTCAAACTGCGCATCTTGCACCAAAGCATAACCATGTGTAACTGGCTGATTCACAAAATGATAGCTACTTGCTAAAACTCGGCTTTTTATACTCCATCGGCTATCCAATGGCATTTCAAAAGCCAAAAGTAAGTTTCTTTTGATAGTATTCGTCACCACATTCACTTCTTCAATTTTCAGATTTTGACCTTTGTGTTGCTCCCTATATTGAAAATGCCAATGAGTTGTTTTGGTGGGTGAGTAGCTAATTCTTTGCAAAAATTCAATCCCATCAGAAGGCCCATCCACCCCAAATTTTATCTCTGGAAATTTGAAATAATCAAATGAACTCGTGCTAATCCACTTTTTATTAGGACTAAATTTATAACCGATATAAGCCCCCTTTTCATTGATATTCCGACTGTTTTCACCAAAAGCATTTGCATAGAAGCTATGAAAGTCTTTGTCATAATTTCTAAACACAAATGACAAATCTGACTTTTTGGAAAGACTTACTAATAAGCCATTTACAGTACCTATTCCACCCGATTTTGAGCGAGCCGTTTCCCCAAAAAAATTGATATTATTTACAATATAGCTATACGAAAGGCTTCCTATTTGTTGGTTGTGACCTTTGAATTCAAATTGATTGTAAGCTCGGTCTTGTTTAATATATGGCAAATCAAAATCCGTATTCAATCCTGTAAATTCTATCTGAAAAGTATTGACTTTGTTCTGAAATTTGGCATTGAAACCGATATTTTGTTCGGTTAAAACTGCCTTATCATTGATCTCTGATTGTGTGCGGTGATAGCCGTCGGTATCAATTGAACTCACATGTGCATAACCTGAAATATTTGGGATCAAATTTGCGGTACGTTTATTTCTGGCAAAAAAACCTGTCAGTTCAAATCGGCCCAATTGGTAGGTAGCTGCGACTCCTCTGAAAAAATTATTTTCAATTACCGAGGTATAAGGCCTGATTCCCAAGCTATTCCGCCGAAC
>JAZKGO010000208.1:12952-22641 GCA_040385875.1 Bacteroidota bacterium | reverse complement strand
ACAGAACCAGGTGTACCCAAATAACGCACAGTTTCCCTCCCTTGCAATGGAGTATAGCCCTTTTTTTGCTCTAATACACTATTGGTTCTCAAAATTAAAGTATGATTGGCCTTATTGAAACTATTTCCGATTGAATACATCGAAAGCTCTGATTCTGAAATAGTTACAAAAGGTATAATTTTATAAATGGTATTCAAATCAAAGCTAGGAACGGCTTGTAATTCATAAATAGAGGCGAAACTTCCTGCTTTAGTCCGATAATCAAGCAGGCTGTTAATTTGCGAATCGGAGAGTACATATAATGAAGCCAGTTGTGCAAAATTAGCCTTATTGAGATCCAGAGGATTGATATAAAATTGACTCAATGATTCCAGCAATTCATCATAATTAAGGCTTTCGGTCGGAATGCCAATAATATTTTGCACAAAAGCCTGAAAATCAATATTTTGCCTTGGATATTGTTGGGCAGAAACCTTAGGAATAAATCCGCTAAATAGAAATAAAAATATGAGTAGTATTTGCCTCATAGGCAGGTCGGCTTCTTTTTAATATTTGCATAAAAGAGAACAATTCGAAAAGATGACTATCAACAAATAACCAGCAACTAATAACGAGCAACTAATCTAAGCCTTTCTTCTCAAAATATCCATTAGCTCATCTGCTTCATCTCCATTTAAGTTCCACTGGTATTTTGGAGCGTATTTATATTTGAGCAATTGCAGTGCCTCATCGGTATCTCGGCAATTTTCAAGGATTGTCAAGGTCTCAGAATAGGCAGCTGAGTCGCCATTGAATAGTTTATTAATGAAAACAAATTTTTGATTAAGAGAAATAGAGCCAGCCAGATTTTTAACTGGTGCATTCTGATGTATATCCACCAAGGTTTGTCCCTCACTTTGTTTTAAATGGTCATTTACGGTAGGTTTATCGCTTTGGTACTGCTCATTCAAAGTTGAGGGAGCCTCCTTTTCAACCACTGGCTCCGAAGGCTTTTCAATTATTGGGGCTTTCCATTCAACTTCCTTATTTTCCATTGGCTTAGCCTCTTGACTCACAATTGTGTCAAAAAATGAAGCAGATTCCGTTGTTGCTTCTTCTGCTTTATACATGGATTTATTTTTGTAAAACTGGACTTTGCTACAACTTAATACGGCATTAAACTCACTAATAATTCGGTCTTGGTCATTCAATTTGATATTTTGCATCACCTCTTCCAGCCAATTAAGTGCTTGATTGGTAAACACGAAGTCATCCTTCCCAAACTTCTCCTCGATACTATTCAATATTTCTGAGTTGAGTCTAGTATATTTTTTAATCAAATTAATATCTGCCACCGTACATTTAAAATCGGGCAAATCTCTGATGACACCATCCAAATATTCTTGAGGGTTGAGCGCCAAAGCCAGGGTTTCAGCAGTAGCCTTACTTACCAATGGTTGTAAATCTTTCTCTCCCACCGAAATATTTTGAGAAACAATATTCATAAAATCTTTCAAAGCAGCTTTTACTTTTTCATTTTCAAAATCAAAAAATGGACTTTTAAATTTTTCAGTAGCTGATTTCCAGTTTTCGTACAAAGCCTTGATTGTGAATACATTCACTTGATCAATAGGAGAAATATTTAAAATTTCCTCGCCCGTAATTCTATTCTTTTTACTAAAAAAATTGTTACATATTTTTTGGCTAAATTCGTTACTATATTCAGTAATGGCCTTGAGGTCTAATTTGCTAGTCATTAAAATTTTGTGTTGATTTGTAAAAGATTGTAATTATTAATTAACCAGTTCAATGTTCACATGAGAGAACGAAAACATTCATCCATCCCAACTTTTTAAAGAAATTTTATGTGAAAATAATTGAATTTTCTGAAAACTATAACGAAGTTGCAAGGTAAAAAATATATTTTGTAATACAGTCGCTAAATATATTTCAATAATTAAATAGAAATGGCTCCTGATAGGGTCAATCAACGGAACAAAAATAGATTCATGTCTGAACATTTTGATAGTGAAATTAGTGGTAAAGTTGGCTCAGCAGGTTGGTTGGAAGTAATTTGCGGCTCCATGTTTTCAGGTAAAACAGAAGAATTAATCAGAAAATTGAACCGTGCCAAAATAGCCAAACAAAAGGTGGAGATTTTCAAGCCTGCCATTGATACACGCTATCATGACGCCGATATTGTATCACACAATGCCAATACGATACGTTCCACTCCTGTGCAGACCTCCCATGAAATATTGCTGTTATCTGGTGACAGTCAGGTAATTGGCATTGATGAAGCGCAGTTTTTTGATGAAGGTCTAATTGAAGTTTGTACCCTATTAGCCAATAGTGGTAAGCGAGTAATTGTGGCTGGTTTGGATATGGATTTCCAAGGCAAACCTTTTGGACCCATCCCACATCTGATGGCCATCGCTGAATACGTGACCAAAGTACATGCCATTTGCGTAGTTTGTGGTGAGCTGGCCTCCTATTCCTATCGCAAAACAAATAACAGCTCACAAGTAATGTTGGGCGAAACCGAAAGTTATGAAGCCCGTTGCCGAAATTGTATGAAATGACGCTTAATCATGACTAAAAAAATAAGTATTCTTTTTATTCTATTAAAGTTGGTAGTCAATACCACTTTGGCACAGCTAAAACCAATCCCAATTGGTACGTGGAGAAGCCATTTTGATTATACCAAAGGCAAAGCACTGACGAAAGCAGGTAATAAGATATTTTTTGCGGCCAATAATGGATTTTTCGAGTTCGACATTACAGAAAATGAAGCAACTATCCTTAGCAACTCAGACGGATTTTATGATTTAAACATCAGTCAATTGGCTTATAATGGGCCTACTAAAACCTTGGTTATAGCCTATCATTCTGGGGCGATCGACTTAGTAAACCTCGACAATCAATTTGAAATAGTTGAGATTTCTAATCTGCTGGCCATCAAAAATTCAGCAACCATTCTCAATTCAAAATTGACTAATGATATTACTTTCAGCGAAAATATTGCTTTCCTTTCCACTGATTTTGGTATTGTACAAATTGACTTAGTAAGAAAGCAAATAAAAGAAATTGATCAAAATTTAAGCCCTGAAGGCCTAAATTCTAGAATAGTTTCACTTGCCATTATTGGTCAAAAAGTATATGCGATGAGCGATAAATATTTTTTGGAAACTACACTCACCAACAATTTGCAAAATTATGGTGAATGGACTTATAGAGAATTTCCCAATAATTACGAAAAAAAGAACCACAAATTATTGTCGGTAAAAAATGAAATCTACAGCCACATTATAGGTTTAGGACTGTTTAAATTTACAGAAAATAAGTTCAAAAAATTAGTGGATGTTCCAGAAGAAACCACCGCCATACAAACCAATGGGACTGACATTTATATTGGTTTAAAAAACAAGCTCTTGGTCTATGAAATAGGAACAAACAATTTAAAAACCATTAATGATACCAATTTGATTGCCCCACAACAGCTTCTGGTGGAGGGTTCGAAAGTCTACATTGCGGATCAAAAAAATGGCTTGGTGAGCAATCTTACGGGTAACTTCCAAAAATATAATCCTAGCAATACACCAGGCTTACTTCTCAGTCGAAATGATTCAACAGTCAAAGATTTCTCAGGAATTATTTATACTAAACTGAGATCGGGTAGTGGTCTGGAGATTACCAATTCAAAAGGACAAAAAAGGTCCTATTCAAACATTCCTTTAAATACAAGCAATACCAGAAGTAGTAATACGGTGAACAGCCTTGCGGTGGACAAGAACAATATTGTATATGTGGCCACAAATGGAGGCATTGTGGGTATCAATTCTTCCGAATCAATTATTGAAGCGGATAATTTGACTGGCTTTATCATCACGCCAATTATTGACGGAGTAAGAACTTTGGCCAACGAATTGGTACTATCCATTGCCGTAGACGGAGGAAACAGAAAATGGGTAGGCACTAATAACTCACTTTATTTATTTAATGAGGAACTCAGCGAGATCTTAGAAAAATTTACATCTGTAAATTCACCTTTACCCTCCGATAAAATCAATTTCCTCAATATCGAGCCTATTTCAGGAGAATTGTTTATTTATACCGACAACGGCATTGTATCCTATCGCACCACCGCCACAGAAAGCACTGATATTCAAGAGGATAGCGTACTGGTATTTCCAAATCCGGTTAAACCTAGCTATAGTGGCTTGATAGGAATCAGCGGTTTGGTGAACAATGCTTTGGTGAAAATTACGGATATATCAGGTCGGCTTGTATTCCAAACCCGTGCAAATGGAGGCACAGCCACTTGGGATTTGAATAGCCAAAATGGAAAGAGGGCTGAATCTGGCATTTATTACATTTTCAGCAGCAATGAATTTGGAAAAGAAAATTTAGTCACTAAATTGGCGGTAATAAAATAGGGGCGATTTGTGTAGGTACACGCCTCGAGGCGTGTACTTACACAAAATGGAGGCGAGTACCAACTGAAAATTAAAAAAAATCGAAACGATATTCCACAAAAAAATAATAAATCTAGTGCTATTTTAAAATATGCAAAAACCCTATATAATTGGAATTACAGGCGGCAGTGCCTCTGGAAAAACATTGTTTTTGAAACGGCTTTTGGAATGTTTTGGCGAAAATGAGATTTGCTTAATTTCACAAGACAACTATTATAAGCCAATTCACCTGCAGATGAAAGATGAGAACGGAATTGAGAATTTTGACATTCCTGAATCGATAGATGCTGAACGTTATGCCACTGATATTCAAGCACTAAGAGATGGAAAAACCATCCATGTGGAAGAATATACCTTTAACAAAAAAGATGCAATTCCTAAATTATTCAAGTTTCAAAGCTGCCCAATTATAGTGGTGGAGGGCATATTTGTATTTCATTTTTTGGAAATTGCCCACCTGATTGACCTCCGCATATTTATTGATGCCAAAAACAAAATAAAATTGGATCGCCGCATCAATAGAGATAACGTAGAGCGTGGCTATGACCTTACAGATGTACTTTACCGATGGGAAAATCATGTGACCCCCACCTATAATAAGTATATCAAACCTTATAAAAAATATGCCGATATTATAATCCCAAATAACGACAATTTCGAAAAAGGACTAGAGGTAGTGGCGCACTTTTTGAAAGAAAAAATTAAAAATAATACTCAACGATAGATTCATTCACAATCATTTACAAATGGCCAATAGCCAAAATGCTTTAATAATTTTTATTAAAAATCCGGAAAAGGGCAAAGTTAAAACCCGCTTGGCCGATTCAGTAGGAGAGGATAAAGCTTTAGAAATTTATGAAATTCTACTCAACAAAACACTAGAAATTGTTACAAATGTAAATTGCAAAAAGTTCCTCTATTATTCTGACAAAGTGGTTAAAGAGGATAAATGGAATAATAATCTTTTCATCAAAAAATTACAAAAAGGGAATAATTTAGGAGAAAGAATGCTCCACGCATTTTCTGAAGTATTTGCCGAGGATGGCATTAAAAACGTAGCGATTATTGGTTCGGATTGCCCAAGCCTCCCTTCTACTTTTATTGAAAAAGCGTTTGATGAGCTCCGCTATAATAGTTTTGTAATTGGCCCAGCTTACGATGGAGGCTATTACTTGTTGGCTATGAGAGCTTTACGCTATGAAATTTTTGAAAAAATAATTTGGTCGGGGCCCTATGTGCTTTCTGATACCCTCAAAAAAATCAACAAAATGGTGAATACTTATTATCTTTTACCAGCCCTTCCCGATGTAGATACTTTGGAAGATTGGGAGCTTTATAAAAAATCAATATAAAGTGATTATTTTCAAACTAAAATATTGAAATTGAAGAATTTAAATGACACTGAATTATTGAATTAATGTAGAATTATTTAAAAGGATTGGCCTTATTGATTTTAGATTAATTTCGATTAATTTTCGTAAAAAATCTACACTTTCTGAGATACTGACGAAGTCGAATCGAGTTTGTAGATTTTAGAAAATTTATTGAAATTAAGCGTTAAAAAATCAATACAGCCTTGATTTTTTGGTTCCTTTGCATCAAGGCAAAAGAACAAGAAATTCTGATTTCCATAAAGTTTCTCTAATCTTAATGCCTTAAAATCTAAATTTTACTAAAATTTCAAATACTAGCAATTCATCCTAAATAATACAAAAGTGAATAATTTAATACATTCAAAACGCATAGTATCAATTTAACTAAAACCATCGAACAACAATCCTCCATATTTGAATCAGAAGTTACACAATTTGCGGATGTAATTGTACCAGTTGCTGTGCCCAATTTGTACACTTATCGCCTCATGCGTGAGCAGGTAGGCAAAGTGGAAGTTGGTGCAAGAATTATAGTGCAATTTGGTAATTCAAAAATAGTGACGGCCATTGTGGTATCCGTTCATACCCATCCGCCAAAAAATTATCAAGCCAAATATATATTGGAAATATTGGATGAAATTCCCTATTTCAAAATGATACATTTAGAGCTATTCCGCTGGATAGCAGACTATTATATGTGTAATATTGGCGAAGTGATGAATGTTGCTTTGCCCTCTGGCCTCAAAGTTTCCAGCCTTTCAAAAGTACAAATCAATCCAGATTTTGACCATCCAGAATTACTCTCAGAAAAAGAAAAAGGCCTTTTAACGGAAATAGAAAAACACCAATCATTGACTTATGATGAGCTAGCCCGATTGGCTGAGATAAAAAACCCCTATCATTTAATTAAAACATTGATTTCGAAAAAAGCCATTTTAGTTTATGAAGAAATAAAAGATAAATACAGCCCAAAACTGATTAAAAAAATAAAACTGGCCTCTTTTTATGAGGATATTGAAAACCTAAAAGCATTGATTGGGATACTGGAAAAAGGTAAAAAAACTTCCCAACTCAATATTATTTTGAAATATCTAAGTTTTATACCAATCTTAAAAAATCCATTACTGAATCACAGAGGATTGGACAAGTCGATTATTAATCAAGACGGTGAAATGTCAGATTCTGGCATGAATACACTCATCAAAAATGGAATTTTTGAAACTTTTACCATTGCAGTTTCTCGCTTCGGTGAAATTGAAAGTGTTGAAAATAACTTACCAGAACTATCTGATTTACAATTAATTACCTACAAATCAATCCTTAAGCAGTTCCAAGAAAAAGACACCACTTTATTGCATGGAATTACTGGCAGTGGCAAAACGGAAGTATATATTAAGCTGATTCAACAAGTATTGGAATCGGGCTCGCAAGTGCTCTATCTTTTGCCAGAAATCGCCTTGACCACACAAATTTTGCAAAGATTGCGAATTGTTTTTGGGGATAAAGTGGGTATTTATCACAGTAAATTTTCAGATAATGAGCGAGTAGAAGTTTGGCAAGGAATTGCAGAAGGTAAAATATCGTTTGTAGTCGGAGTGCGATCTTCAATTTTTTTACCTTTTGATAATTTGGGACTTATTATTGTGGATGAAGAACACGAGAGTAGCTATAAACAATATGACCCAGCCCCTCGCTACCATGCCCGTGATGTAGCTTTGGTATTGGCGCAAAAACATAAGGCCAAAGTATTGTTGGGTTCGGCGACTCCCTCGATTGATAGCTACTATCATGCAAAAGCTGGCAAATATGGCTTTGTGGAATTAGCCTCCCGTTTTGGCAATACTGAATTACCTGATATTGAGCTACTTGACACCAAACTGGCTAAAAAACAATTACAATTAAAAGGGGAATATACTGAAGAGTTGCTCACTCATATTCGAGAGAATTTGGACAAAAAACAGCAGACCTTATTGTTTCAAAATCGGCGTGGATTTTCCCCCTATTTGGAATGTGAAGACTGCGGTTGGGCGGCTCTATGCTATCAATGTGACGTAAGTCTTACCTACCATTTTAAGGACAAACAATTGCGTTGCCATTATTGTGGACACCATGAAGAAATACCCAAAACCTGCCCAGCCTGCGGCTCTGAAAAAGTAAGAACCAAAGGATTTGGCACTGAAAAAGTGGAAGATGATATGTCTTTACTATTCCCAACAGCAAAAATCGCTCGGATGGATATGGATACCACTAGATCAAAAACAGCCTTCCAAACGCTCATTAACGAGGTCGAAAGTGGTGAGGTAGATATGCTAGTTGGCACCCAAATGGTCTCGAAAGGCCTTGATTTTGAGAAAGTTAGCTTAGTATGTATTTTCGATGCCGACCGCTTAATCCATTATCCTGATTTCAGATCGGGAGAAAAAGCCTTTCAACTTCTAACACAAGTGGCTGGGCGTGCAGGGCGTAGAAATACAAAAGGTAAAGTATTGATCCAAACCAACAACCCAGGCAATGAAACCCTGCTAAAAATTAAAAGTAATGATTATGTGGGCATGTTCGAAAAAGAAATCGCCGAGCGTGAAAAATACAATTATCCACCTTTCAGCCGACTTATACACTTGACCTTGAAACATCAGGATCAAAATATTTGTCAAAAAGCAGCCATCCAATTGGCCAAATCTTTAGAAGTACAATTGGGAAATAGTAGAATTTTTGGACCAGAAAAACCTGTTATCGACCGAATAAGAGATCGATTTTTATTCGAAATTCTGATAAAATTGGAAAAAGGAGTAAATTTAAGATCAATTAAGGAATTTGTAAGGTCAGAAATGACAAACATCTCAATATCAAAGGATTACAAAAATATTCAGGTAATTGTTGACGTGGATTATATGGGATAAATTTTGGAAAAATTTAATCTTTTTGTTATAAACGTATGTATTACAAGAAAGCTTTTTCATGGAGTGGCCTTATTGATTTTAGCTTAATTTGGATTAATTTTCGTTAAAAAATCTACACTGTTTGAGATTCTGACATAGTCGAATCGAGTTTGTAGATTTTAGAAAATTTGTTCAAATTAAGCGTTAAAAAATCAATACAGTCTTGATTTTTTGGTTCTTTTGTATCAAGACAAAAGAACAGGATGCTATAATTCCCATAAAGTATTTATATCTTTTCAACTTTTAAAATTCATTTTCTAAAAATATTAATAATAATCCCTAGCTATTAATCAAATTCATTGGAACTAGAATTAAAAAAATAACTACTAAAATGAAAAACATTAATCAATTCATTTATTGGGGACTTCTTCTTGAAATATTAGTACTGATTTTTTCCTATTATGAATCAAACGGATTGGTTACCTCCTTCTTTCAGGCAGCTGCACGGCTCTCTGGCAGAGTTTCACTGCTCTTTTTTGCCCTATTATTTATCTATTCTACAGTAAACATTGGTTTTGAGCCTGCCCTTTTGACCAATAAATATATTCTGGCCAAAGATTTTGCCATTTTACATATTATTCATTGGTTTTTGTTGGCTACAGCAGTCAATTTAAGTGGATTCGAATTGGTGCCTTCTAGAGTATTTGGAGGTGCCTTGGCATATTTAATGATTTTAATTCTTCCGTTTTTATTAAAAAGAGTTTTCCTTAAAAATATTAGCCTAAAATGGCCCATGCATATCTATTTAAGCTATGTCTGGTTCATTTTCTTCATGACTTATGTTAGCCGAGTTACTGGGAAAGCTACCAATATAACTGGCTCACTATCTAGCTATTGGCTACTGATCTCAGCTACTATTATTTTAATGATCTGGCGAATTTTTAAACTTTCGCTGCAGCCAAAAAGGAAAATTTGATTTTAGG
>JAZKGO010000208.1:11005-12852 GCA_040385875.1 Bacteroidota bacterium | reverse complement strand
ATGAGGATTTATAGAGGTTCCCTAAATTATATAACCACATTTTCCTAATTTAATATCACACCAAAGAACTGTCCATTAATAGCAGTTCAAATCTCAAAAATTACATTAAGTCCAGCCAAAAAAGCAATCTTACCCGTAATCGATTGCACAAATATTAATGCCGATTGGCTAAAATTATTATTATTTTAATCGTAGTTTTATCCTTTAATTATCTTATTTTTTAATGGAAAATTTATTTAGTTTAGCTGGCAAGACGGCCCTAGTCACAGGAAGCAACAAAGGAATTGGCTTTGCGGTAGCCTTAGGTTTGGCCGAAGCAGGAGCTGATATCATAGCGGTTTCTGGCAGCATCGAATTGCAAGGTTCTGAAATAGAAAAGGCTGTATTGGCTCTAGGAAGGGGTTTTAAGGCCTATCAAGCTGATTTTTCAGACAGAACCAGTCTCTATCAATTTATCGAAAAAGTAAAAAAAGATTTCCAAAAAATAGATATTTTAGTAAATAATGCGGGGACCATTTTACGGAATCCAGCAGTGGAACATTCAGATGAATATTGGGATAAAGTGATGGCCATCAACCTTGATTCTCAGTTTATTTTGGCAAGAGAAATAGGGAAATCAATGATTGCCAATGGTGGAGGGAAAATCATTTTTACCGCTTCACTTTTGAGCTTTCAGGGCGGCATCAATGTACCTAGTTATGCGGCCAGCAAAGGGGCAATTGCCAGTTTGGTAAAAGCGCTATCCAATGAATGGGCTGGCAAAGGTATCAATGTGAATGCCATTGCTCCTGGTTATGTGGCAACCGACAATACAGTGGCGCTTCGAAACGACCCAGACAGAAGTAAAACTATTTTAGATCGTATTCCAGCTGGTCGCTGGGCATTACCAAGCGACTTCAAAGGACCTTATTTATTTTTGGCTTCTGCCGCAAGTGATTATGTAAATGGCACCATTCTCACAGTGGATGGAGGCTGGATGGGACGATAATTGATACAAAAACAAATATATATTCATGAAAACCAGATACGGGAATAGCCCCGCAGAAACCGCACAAATGGATACCGATTCATTGCGTGAAAATTTTTTGATTGAAAATCTTTTCCTTGACAACCAAATTTCTTTGACCTATTCCCTTTATGATCGTATGATAATTGGGGGTGCAAAACCTGTCGATAGTTCGGTTGTTTTACCCACTTACTCAGAATTGAAAAGTGATTATTTTTTGGAAAGACGGGAAGCTGGAATCCTAAATATAGGTGGAAACGGAACGGTTAATGTGGATGGGATAGACTATAATTTGGCTAAATTAGATTGCCTTTATATAGGAAAAGGATCAAAAGAGGTTGTTTTTAGTTCGGATTCTCCTGAAAATCCAGCTTTATTTTACCTGCTTTCTTGCCCAGCACATATGACTTACCCTACCCAATTGATGAAAGCCGACGATGCCTCACCGACTGAAATGGGTAGCCAAGAAACTGCCAATAAACGTACAATCAATAAATACATTTATTTAGATGGTATTCGCAGCTGTCAATTGGTTTTGGGTCTTACTAAATTAGCGCCAGGCTCAGTTTGGAATACGATGCCTACCCATGTACATGACAGACGAATGGAAGCTTATTTGTATTTTGATTTACCTGAAAATCAGAAAGTTATACATTTAATGGGCCAGCCGACTGAAACCAGACATTTGGTAATCAGCAATCAAGAGGCCATTATTTCACCACCTTGGTCGATTCATTCGGGCTGTGGCACCTCCAATTATTCATTTATTTGGGGTATGGCAGGAGAAAACCAAGTTTATTCAGACATGGATGCGGTGAATATAAACGATTTGAGATAATGA
>JAZKGO010000208.1:0-10905 GCA_040385875.1 Bacteroidota bacterium | reverse complement strand
AAACCAAGTTTATTCAGACATGGATGCGGTGAATATAAACGATTTGAGATAATGAAGCTATCATCAGAATAGGGGTTGCAACCACCTATTCTATGGTGATATCTTCTCTCTTTATCGGATGAATTAGATTTAACTAACTGATTATTAACATAATAATTCTATTCGGATGAAAAAATTAAAACTTTTACTCCTACTTTTTCTGGGTTTTCTAATAAGTTTTAAGCCGCCAGAAAAGCTCAATATTTTCTTGATTGGCGACTCAACTTGTGCCAATAAAAACCCATATGATGCACCAGAAACAGGTTGGGGCCAAGTTTTTGCCACTCTATTCAGTGAAGCAGCCAAAGTACAAAACCATGCCGTGAATGGCAGAAGCACCAAGTCGTTCAGAAATGAGGGGAAGTGGAAAGTGGTGTATGACCAGTTGAAAAAAGGGGATTATGTATTCATTCAATTTGGCCATAATGATGCCAAAATATCGGATACAACCAAATATGCCCCAGCTCAAACGGACTATCGGGCTAATTTAATTAGATACGTCAAAGAAGTTCAAGAAAAAGGCGGAATTCCCATTTTGCTCACTCCTGTAATGAGAAGAAATTTTGTAAATGACAGTTTGGTCGATACCCATGCAGACTATCCGATAGTAGTAAGGGAGGTATCAAAACAATTGGGTGTAACCCTAATTGATTTACACAAAATCAGTGCGGATATTATCTCAAAACATGGTGAAAATGGCTCAAAGAAAATGTTTATGCACCATCTTGGAGGGGTGTTTCCAAAGTTTCCGAAAGGGATAGTGGACAATACACATTTCTCACCTTATGGTGCCGCTTTGATGGCGAATGCAGTGGCTAATGAAATAGACAAACAAGCTTTGGGTTTACGCAACTTCTTGACATTGAGCGAGTTTGATGGCAAATTCAAATACGAATTACCAGTTTATTCCGTACCTTATTTCAAAAAAGATACCTTTAATATAAGTCGATTCGGAGCTATTGCTGATGGTAAAACGTTGAATAGTCCATTCATTAACCAAACTATTGACGCATGTGCCAAAAGTGGTGGTGGCACAGTTTTGATTCCAAAAGGGATTTGGCTCAGCGGCCCAATCGTGATGCAATCAAATGTAAATCTTCATATCGCTGAGGGGGCTTTACTCCAATTTAGCAAAAATTATGACGACTTCCCAATTGTAATTACAAGTTGGGAAGGGCAAGAATCGTACCGCTGTCAGCCTCCAATTTGGGGTAAAAATTTAGAGAATATTGGCATCACAGGTTCAGGAACGTTAGATGGCGCTGGTGAGATGTGGGGTATGATTAAAAAGGAAAAGCAAACGCCTAGTGCATGGAGTAAATTGATAAAAAAAGGAGTGGTAAATGAACAGAATGATGCTTGGTATCCAACGGCAAGCTCATATTTGGGTTCTAAAACACCTAATGCTGGTAGAATTTTGAATGGAATTCATCCAACAGAAAAGGAGCTAAAAAGCTATAAAGATTATTTGCGTCCCAACATGATTAGTTTATTCAATTGTCAGAATATTTTAATCGAAGGTATTACCTTACAAAATTCTCCCGCATGGACGATGCATCCCCTTCTCTGTGAGCATATTAGTGTCAAAAATGTGACCGTAAGAAACACTTGGTATGCCCCAAATTCAGACGCAATAGACCTTGAATCATGTCGCAACGGGATTGTAGAAGGCTGCAGTTTTGATACGGGTGACGATGGCATTACCATCAAATCAGGCAGGGATGAGCAGGGCCGAAAAAGAGGAGTACCTACTGAAAATTTTATCATTAAAAACAATAAAGTATATCGTGCGCATGGCGGCTTTGTGATTGGGTCAGAAATGTCTGGCGGGGTGCGTAATATGTATATCTCTGATTGCACCTTTATGGGTACTGATGTGGGGCTTCGGTTCAAAACCGCTAGAGGCCGTGGGGGTACTGTTGAAAATATATTTGTTAACAATATAAATATGACTCAAATACCCGGCGAGGCCATTATTTTTGATATGTATTATGCTGCAAAAGATCCAGTACCAGCCAATCCAAATGATCAGTTTTTACCTATTATTCAAGCGGAGCCTTTGAATGATGGCACTCCGACTTTCAGAAATTTTCAAATCAAAAATATTATCTGTAAAGGAGCGGAAACAGGAATATTAATCAGAGGATTACCAGAAAGTAAAGTTAAAAATATATCAATTGAAAATGCCTATATTGAATCTAATAAAGGCATTGTAGTTATTGAAGCAGAACAAATCAGTTTGAAAAACATCACTAATATTACAGAAAGCAACAGCTTGGCTACCATTCAAAACGCCAAAAATATTGTTTTTGACAATATAAAATTTAGTGAAGGCATTCAAAACTTATTGAACATTCAAGGCAAAGGTTCAAACCAAATAAAAGTTTTGAATACAAATCATAAAATAGTCAAAGAGCCCTTTGTGATAAATAAGGAAGTTTCAAATAAAGCACTATCATTTAAATAAATAACTGAATAATAGCTATTTACGATTAATAATTTTCAATCATGAAAATCTCAAAATTCATCTTTTTCTCTCTAATTCTACTAATAAAAGTCGAAATTTCAAGCGCTCAAAATATAAGATACGCTGAAAATATGGCTAAAACTATCATGGCTACTTACCCCGATTCGATGGTGGTAATGCGGTATGTGAGCCATCTGGATAAATCTGTAAACCAAGCCGATAAAAATATTGAGCAACAATTACGCAACAGACCTGCCAATTGGAATTATGAAATAGGAGTGGTTTCAATGGGATTTGAAAGGCTCTGGAAAGCGACTGGTGATTTTAAATATTACCAATATATCAAGCATATTTTTGATAAATTTATTACTGAAGAGGGTGAGATCAGAACCTATAAAATGGGAGATTATAATAGTGATAATATTCCATCAGGAAGGCAATTGCTTACTTTTTACCAAACACAAAACATTGCAAAATATAAAAAAGCGGCTGATAAACTTAAAAATCAGATTGATTGGATGCCACGAAACAGTGCGGGTGGCTATTGGCACAAACTCATCTATCCCACTCAAATGTGGCTCGATGGCCTTTATATGATTGAACCATTCCATGCCAACTTAGCCCAAATGACCAACGACATGCATGGTTTCAGTGAAGTTACTCATCAATTTGTGTTGATGGAAAAGTATACCCGTGACCCCAAAACAGGCCTATTGTATCATGGCTGGGATGAGAGTAAGTTGCAACTTTGGGCTGATAAAAAAACAGGACAATCACCCAATTTTTGGAGTAGAGCAATGGGTTGGTATATGATGGGCTTAGTGGATGTTTTAGACTATTATCCTGAAAATCACCCAGACAGAAAAATACTCACCGATATTTTAGTGCGACTATCGTCCTCTATCGTCAAGTTTCAAGATCCAACCACCGGCACCTGGTGGCAAGTGACCAACTTGGGCGGTAAGGAAGGAAATTATTTGGAATCATCAGCCTCAGCGATGTTCGCTTATTCTTTGGCAAAGGGAATTAGAAAAGGGTATCTTCCTAAGACCTATATTCCATCTGTTAAAAAAGCTTTCAATGGAATTATAAAAGAATTTGTAGTGGAAGAAAATGGGCTTACACATTATATAAAAGGCGTGGGTGGGGCTGGTTTAGGCGGAAATCCTTACCGTGACGGGAGCTATGACTATTATGTAAAAGAACCCACTAGGGTGGATGATCTAAAAGCCATTGGCCCTTTTATGCAGGCTTGTGTTGAGATGGATATGTTGGAAAAAATAGAAATAGGTCAAAACAAAACAGTGACGATTGACAACTATTTTAACAATGAATATAGAAACGGTCAAAAATTTCATTATCTCTGGGACGACCGATTTGACTCGGGCTTTTCGTGGTTAGGCGATATTATTCATGATTTTGGTGCGCAAACGAACACTTTAACGACCGCTCCCACAGCTGCAAATTTGAAAAAATCAAATGTATATATTGTCGTTGACCCTGATTCAAAAAAAGAAACTAAAACACCCAACTATATCAGAAAACAAGATATTGAGCAGCTAAAAAGCTGGGTAAAAGCAGGTGGCAAATTAGTTTTATTGACCAACGATACCACTAATTGTGACATTGAACATTCCAATGAATTAGCAAAGGCATTTGGCATTCATTTTACTAATAAAAATATCAATTTTGTAAAAAATGACCAGTATGACCAAGGTGATTTTATGCTTTCAGGGAATGATGAAATATTGGGAGAAGCCAAAAAGATTTATATCAAAGAAATTGTAACACTGGGAGTGAAGCCTCCAGCCAAATCAGCTTTAACAGTTGATAATGAGATAATTATGGCAACCTCTGATTATGGAAAAGGCAAAGTATTTGTGTTGGGTGATCCTTGGATTTATAACGAATACCTCAACGGCCGTAAGCTACCCGACGATTTTGATAACTATGAAGCCGCCAGAGCATGGATAAAATGGCTGTTGAAATAAAATTTCTCTACTTTCAAAAATGTTTAATTTTCTAGCCGCTTTACTTTTGGTTGGAGTAGAATTTTCTTTCTACTTTTTTCAAAATTGTCTAGCTTAATGGCATTGATTTTCAAATCAGACCTGATTACACGGGCCTCATTTAAAATTACTTTATCGCTTTCCATAAGCACAGCTTTCATCTCAGGTTTCGACTCGATAAAATTAGCGACGGCCACCAAGCTATCTTTTGATTTGCTATTGATATCAATCGGTTTTTTTATCAGGATTGTATGGTTTTGGTCATCAAAACTAATATTAAAAGTCTCAATATCAGGATGGTTCAATTCTCGGTTTAGACTCACCACTTGAAAGCCAGTCCCCGGATTATAAATGCACACCCATTTGGGAGCCTGTGCCTTTCCCTGGCTGATAAGTGATCTTTTGATCAATTGAAAGGAACCATCTGGTGCTTTAGAGGTGGTACCATCATCATAAAAAAAACGAGTCCCTTCTTTCTCCCCCGGTTTCACAATCCCTTTAATTTGCCAATCCACTACTGGATTTTCTTTGGAGAGGCTTTTCAAATTATTGAGACTATCTGTGGTGAGTTTCATTGATACGGTCAAGCTTTCAATTTGTTTCTGCAATTCATTATTGGTTTGATAATACTGCAAAATCCCTCCGACACAAACCAATAAAAAATAACCAGCAAAAGCACCTTTCAACTTCCAGGAAAGCCCTTTAATGGGTCCGATACCTTCCGTTTCTCCACCTACCTCATCGTGATGTTCCCCATTTTTATCAGGTAAGAATTTATATATGATAAAGGCAGGAATTAATGGAATTAACAAAATAGCAACGAGGGCTACATAGAAATTGGCTATCATTAGGTATAGTGATTTAGAGGTCTACTTTCAAAAATTTAATCTGATTATTTTGCTTCCGAAAACTTCAATTTAAACTTCCCATTTGTAATCACAATCTGGTCTTTTTTATCTTGTTTTCGATAGCCATTCCCCTCAGGATCAATGTCTTGGTCATATCCAGAGGCTGATGTTTTTGCTTTGTCTTTTGCTTTATCAATTAACCTGCCCATCCCACCAAACACGGTAGCACCTGCTTTTTCTTTCCAATAGGTTCCTTCCAAATTCATTGAAAAAGTCCCCTCTAAAAACCCTTCTTTATTGTTTGTAATTTCAATGATTGCATTACCGTCTTTAAGTGCTTCACCCACATGAAATTCCATTCGAGGTGACTTTGTTTCCTCTACATATTTTACCACAGCAACACCTTTAAGTTTACCTTCAAGCATCATTTTTTCAGTTTCCTTTCTTGTCGCATAATCTTCATCGATTACTAAATATTTTCCAATTTCGGGTATTATATCATTATGCGTAAAATCCACAAACCAAAACCTAAGTGATCTATCTGGTGATACCAAATTGGCTGTAACCCAATAGTATGAGCCAATCCTAACCCTACGTGGTTGGGTATTAAATTCTTTACCGTCTATGGTTGCTATAAGCGTATTGTCATTTGCAATAATTTGTTTCGATTGTGCAAAAATATTTTCTGATATAAATAATAGTGCGATAAATAGTAGCTTTTTCATTTGAATAGAATTATGTTTTTGTATATGCTAATTTAATAAATATTAGCCTCGAATTTCAAAAATACAACCAATCATTTGGTATAAAATCTATTAAAAGGTAAATAAGGTTTTGTATCAATAAAATAAATATGAAAATTTAGCAATACAATAATAGCGATTATCCCAAAAACTACGTTTTATTCTCATAAATAAGAATGCTCCAAAACATAAATTGATTATTTTTGAATTGGTTATCGGATATAGATGAAGATTAAAATAATAATTTTACTATTCTTTGGTTTAATTACTCATTCAAAAGTATTGAGCCAAAATATTAAATTTTCAGAAAAACCTGAAGAGTTCATCCCTACACTCAATGCAATGATGGGCTCAGTAGGCAATGAGCAAGCCATTGCCGTGGCCAAAAACATTGAAACCAAATGGAGTTCGGGCAAAATATCCGAGAGCCAAAAACTAAAATTAATTGCTTTAGTAAAAGCAATGCATGCCAAAAATTATAAGGCAAACATCCAATTTCTATTGTTTTTTGATTGTTTTAAATTTGGACTTAACTCTCTAAATGTAAATGAATTACAGATGGATTCCTTTTTAGAAACCAGTCAAAAAATGGTGGATAAAATGGAGGGTAAATTCATTGCAAGCTTTTGGGAAAAATCAAGGATTTTCTTTTATAATCGCACCTTATATTCGTCTAACATCAATAAACTTTATGTAATTACTGATGATTATTTATTCAACTTTTACGAGCAAGATTTTAAAAATAAAGTTGAAGAAGAAAATGCCAAAATAGCCACAGCCATATTGAATGATGGTTGGGACGACCCCTTACCCAATTCAAGCTCCACCTCAGAAAGCCCAAAGCAAGAAAGCCAGCCCGCTGTTTTTATACCCTCTTTAAGCCAAGGAGCTAGAATTGACCTTAAAAAAGCAGATTTAATAATTGTGACTGCCTCTGACTCAGTAACTGTAAAGGGAACAAGTGGAAATTATGGTTTTAAAGAGAATACAATCTTAGGCGAAGGAGGCACCTTTGATTGGGAGTCTGTTGGTGTTCAGGAAGTTACAATCACTTTGGGCAATTATGCTATGGATTTGAAATACGCCAAAATCAGCTCGACTAACTCGATATTTACTTATAAAAACAAGCTAGAAGAACCCCTAAATGGAGCATTTGAATACCAAAGCAAGAAACGACCAAAAAACATAAAAAACACTTTCCCAAGGTTTGTTTCCAATCGCAGTGACATCTCTATCAAAGAATTAGGCGAGAATATCGACTATAAAGGAGGTTTTTCATTGATCGGAAACAAAATTTATAGCACTTCTTTGAAGTCGAAAATCTCAACAATTATTTATAAAAAAGAGGGGAAAGCCTTATTTAAAACTACGAGCAATCGTTTTGAGATTACAGACTCTCTCATTACTGCCTCAATGGCAAGCATAGCTGCCTACCTGGCCGCAGATTCCGTTTTTCATCCCGCATTAAAACTGAATTTGAACAAAAAGGAAAACATTTTAAGAGCTATCAAAATTGAAAAGAGTGGTTTTAAAAACACAAATTTTGTGGACACTTACCATCAAATGGAAATCAGCTCTGATGCCATGCGCTGGTATCTAAATGAGGGGAAAATTGACTTTTATATTCTTTCGGGAAAAAGAGTTGTACCAGCTCTTTTTGAAAGTTATGACAATTATATTCCAAGTTTATTCCCGTCATTATCTGGCAATTATGGCTTCAATCCATTACAAGTACTCAGTGGTTATTTTAAAAGTACTGGCACCGATTATGTGTATTTGGTAGAACTGGCTAATTATGCCAAACGACCTTTTACTCAAATAAAAAATGCCTATGCAGATATGCAAGAAAAAGGCTTGGTTGAGTTGGATGCTGATGAAGGCTTAAAGCTCAGTCGGAAAGGAAAGCATTATATTCAAAGTTTTTTGGGTAAAAAAGATTATGACAATTTCTTGATTCCCTCTTTCTATTCTTCCTCAGCAAAAGACAGCACGGCCAATGCATCCATCAATTTAAATGATAATCTACTCACCATCAATGGAGTAAGGCAATTTTCATTGAGCGATTCACTCAACACCAGAATCTATCCAAGAGATGGAATGGTAAAAATTTCAAAAAATAGAAATTTCAGTTTCAATGGTAAACTAGTTTCCAAAAACTTTCGCTTTAGGGGCTCAAATTTTGAATTTGATTATGAGAAATTTCAGGTAAAAATGAACAAGATTGATTCAATCACTTTTGTACCTCAGAAACTCCTCGGTAAAGCAGATGCCACAGAAGTGGGTGGTAACTTACGATACGACGACTCTGGTATTATCTATATCAATCGGCCCGATAATAAGTCGGGGCGAATTAAATCTCCTGAATATCCACGATTAACCATTAAAGCAGGGTTAACAGTACCGTTTGATCAACCGGAGCGGGCATCAGGGGTCTATCCAGCGGCCACAGTTTTCTTTAAAATTCCAACCATTGATAATGACTCACTCAATTCAAAAGATTTGGATTTTGCTGGCACATTTTATGGGGGAGGCATGGTGCCCGACTTCAATGAAAGATTGATTTCAATGCCTGACAATTCATTGGGATTCGTTCATAAATCAACTGGAAATCAAAAACTTACGCTATATGGCACTAAAAGTAATATCACTTACAATGAACTTAAAATGGATAACAAAGGCCTTCATGCTGAGGCTGAATTCAACCATTTGAGAGGAAAATTCACCACTACTGATTTAATTATTTACCCTGATTCATTAGTGGCCCAGGGTAAATCTGGCTCATTTGAGGAAGGTTCTATCGGCCAAGTTTATTTCCCAAAAGTGACAATCAATAATTTCAATTTGAGGTGGCGGCCAAAACAAGACAGCCTTTTAGTTTTTAATGAACGAAAATCACCCTTCGAACTTTATGGCGAAACTACCAAATTGGATGGTGAATTATTGGCAAGAAATAGTGGCTTATTTGCCAATGGATTTGTGAAAAGACCTGATTCAGAAATTACTTCTGAGCAAATAAAGTTTGAACAAAACACCATATTAGCCAAAAATGCAATGGTGAAAGTGGGACCAAATTTACCAGCTGCCAAGCCAGTTTTGATGAGTTATAAGGTTGATTTTAGTCTTAATTCTAAAACAAATATTGCTAAATTCACCCTTCCAAAAAGTACAGAACTAGTTGATACCAACACGCTTTATTTGCCCTATTCAGCTTATAAAACTTCCATTGGATCAGCCGAATGGAATATTTTGAAGAAAACAATCACCATGATTGGCAACGTCAACTCATCCACATTCACGTCGTTAGTGCCTGAACAAGAAGGACTTAGCTACAATGGATCGGGAGCAGTTTACGATTTGGCTACCTCCGCCTTAAATATTACTGGGGTACCCTATATCGATGTGGTAGACTCTCGGCTTATACCCAAAAATGGGACTGTTTTTGTAAAAAAAGATGGAAACATAGAAAAACTAATGGGTGCCAAATTAGAGATTGATTCAGTGACGGCCTATCATGTGCTCACAGACGCAAATATTAAAATAATCTCAAAAAATAGTTATCAGGGTGATGCCAAATATCGATACATCAACGCCTTGAATGACACCACTTTATTAAAAATTACCTCTTTTGATATTTTAGAAAATAAAGAAGCTGGATTGGGTAAAGTGAAAGGTTTTTATACTTCCGCCAAGGCCACTCTATCCGAAAAAGACAAGTTTTTTGTAACGCCTAAAATGCAATTTCGTGGGGATATTACTCTCGTGGCCGGTGACCCAAATTTGAGCTTAGATGGCGCTATCAGGCCTTTTATCAAAAAAAGGAGAGATTTGGACAATTGGCTTACTTTCAAAGGCAAAAATACAGATGGAATTAGAATCAATATTGATGAGCAGCTGAAATCAGATGCGGGTACCTTATATGCTGGTTGGCATTACCGAAGCAACGGGGGTGGCCTTTATACCTCTTTTCTATCACTCAAAGAAGCTGACGACGATCAAGATATTTTTCTTGGAAAGGGAGCCCTTCAGGAAGATGCCAAAGAAAAAAGATTTGAAGTATCTGCGATTACTGATGAAACCCAAAAATATTATTACGATGATCAAAATAACATTATCCAGCTGGAAGGTAAATTTAATTTAATGGCCAAAAACGAGTATGTAAAATCGTCTGGAATTGCTCGTATAGTGGCGGATAGTAGTATTTATAGACTCAATACAATGCAGGTTTTTACCTTTCCAGTGTTGCCAGAGATACTTAATCAAATTGCCAATAACATTGTAAAATCAAATTTGGATGAGGGGATCACCAATGACCCAGCTGAGCCAAACAAAGATAGACTATATGCCAAAATGGCCCAACTGATTGGTTTAAAGGCTATTGCAACTTACCAAACCCAAACGGAATTTACACACCAACCATTACACACTGCTGCTCCATTATTTAATTCAACAGTAGTTTTGGCTGATGTGGATATGCAATGGAGCAATAAAATGAGTTCGTTTTATAGCATTGGCAAGCTAGGCGTATCCAATATGGGCAATGTGGATATCAACGCCCAAATGATGGGATTTTTGGAATTTAGGAAAAGTCCAAATGGTGCGGACGAGGTGGCACTTTATATGGAGGCAACTGATAAAATCTGGTATTTTTTCT
Source organism: Bacteroidota bacterium (assembly GCA_040385875.1). Lineage (GTDB taxonomy): Bacteria > Bacteroidota > Bacteroidia > Cytophagales > Spirosomataceae > JANMZR01. The sequence goes on along the minus strand of JAZKGO010000208.1, from coordinate 148 downwards.
ATTTGAAAGGCAATGAATTGGGTATTGTTACCGCTGACGATAATTTGAATGATACGATCAATGCCAAATCAAACTCAAAAGCCAAAGAAGGGGAATATAATGTGATATTGGCCGATGCATTAGAGAAAAAAATATTTATTGACAACTT
>JAZKGO010000207.1:10071-18687 GCA_040385875.1 Bacteroidota bacterium | reverse complement strand
ACCTGTGGGTGGAATGAAAAGCTTACAAAATCTGCCTCTTTTACATTCATTCGAAACCTGTTCAGTTCTGTAAAATTATAATTGGTCCCCACACCCACTTTTGCATCAGGAGCCATCTCTTTGATGCGATTTATTTTAGAAATAAGATCGGGACTTGTGACCAATTCATTTTTACTCAACAGAGTAATGTATTCGATTTTAAGGATTTCGGAGGATAAAAAAATTTCAACTTTACCTAATTCCTCCTCTATATTTTCTGAAAAAATGAGTTTTAAGTCGATTGGTAAATTGAGATTTTCTGCCAAAGTAATTTGACTTTCAAAATCGGATTCTTCATTTTCAGACAAGTCAATTTCTGCCGAATAATGTCCTAAATTTAAAGCTTTTAGCTTCTCCATTACGGTCAAATCCATCTTTACTTGCTCTTTTGTGGCAAAAATACCGATATTGAAATTCGTTTTAGGAGGATCTTTTTTTTCTATACTCTCTAATTTTTCCGCAATTTCCAATACTGAAAAAATAATTTTTTGGTGAATTGTTTCTCCCTTTTTCAAAGTTCTGGGAAAGGGCACTGAGAGCGGGGTGCAATAGGTTTTGTATGAAGCATCGCCCCAGTTCCGCTGATCTTCCGTTTCGAAAATATCTCCTTCAAATTGAAGTGAAAACCGGCTCTCATTTTGGCCCCAATTCATTCCGACTACATCAAAGAAAGGTTGGTAAGGGTCAATCAATTGTGGGAAAGCCAAAGTTTTGGTACTAGAATTTGAATGGACTATTTCTACTGAGTGGCCAGTCAAGCCCTGAATCGGATGCAAAACACAGAAACCTGCTCGATTGGTTTGGAAATCTTGCTTTACATTTCCAATGATTTCAAATACAATTTTACCTGTGTCAAAACCAAAAATCTGTACTTCCCAAGTCAAAAAAACCTCTTTATCTCTCTCATAGTCTGACCGAAAATTTATTTCAAATGAATCCCTATTTTGAATTATGGTTTCGTCATAAATTTGGGGGGAATAGGTTGCCCAATTTTCATCACGAACCGCAAAATAAATTCTTCTTAGAACCTCAGAGTCGCCAACTTTAAAGCTTCGCAAACTCCCATTTTCGTATTTAACGTGGACTTGACCAGCGATTAAATTGCTCATTTTTGAAATAATAAATAGTTTAATACGAGATTTTTATTAAGGTTTTGCATAGTTCTTAGCGGAATCGTCCAGAACTAAAACCCAGTCCTGACCATAGCCTGAGCTCGGCGGAGTGAACATTTTCGTGCCAGTATTATCCGATTTGCCGGCTTCCTTCACTTCCCCATTACGAGGGCTATACCAATAAGCCACTACTTGATTACCAGTTATTTTACCCATATTTACTGTAAACGGCTTCCCAAAAATGGAGTAAACAAAGGCATAATCATTGCCTCGAGTAGCCTGAATACGCTCGTAGGCGGGTAAATTATTCTCAATGATGATACTTTGGTCGGGTATTCTATCCAATATCGGGCGAGATTCAATCAATCTTCTCAAGTACTTTACCTGCTTTGCCGCTGGTAAGTCTAATGCAAAATGCCAATAGGTTTTGGGGCCATTTACCCCTTCATATTTGGGGGAGTACATTTGCCAGATATCATGACAGCCGTAGGTGAAACCAAAAGCTCCTGCAAATACATCCAAATAGATGGCTTTTCGAACATCGTAAGCATTAGTAGTTCCATTTTCGTTGGCATTAAAGCAGACAGGATGGTCTTCATAAATAGGCTCTCCATCCACAACAGGTTTAATTGGAATTCTATCATAGGCCTTTTTCATGCGGTCGTATACGTCCGCATCACGGCAATGCCCTGTTTGAAACATGTTGAAGTCGAACCAATTTTCATTGTGAAACCATTCGCTAGAGCCTTCTTTGTTGGGTTGTGGGTGAAAAGTAATCATCGCATTGTTGTTTCCCCCTAAACCTTCGGCTACCCCTGCTGCCATTGCGTTCCATATTGCCACATCAGCTGTACCAGCTCTTGGGTTGCGGTCTCCACCCAATATCCAGATAATATTTTTACGATTTTTATATCGATTGGCAATCCATTTACCATATATTTTGGCAGTTGTTTCATTGAAAATTTCCGGCCCTGCCCCCCACCTATCTTTGAATACTTTATCTCCCCAAGTGGGTAATAAACCTATCGTGAGGCCCAGTTCGCCAGCTTTGTCGATAATAAAGTCGACATGCTTGTAATAGGCTTCATTGGGCTTTGTGGGGTCTGAATTAATGAGTGGCCGCTCCCCATAGGCATTAGGCACATTGATTCCCTCCATCTCGGCCAAAGCCACTGCCTGAATCAAAGTAAACCCTTGGGCTGCCCGCTTGCTGAGATAAAAACTGGCTTCTTCTCTGTCCAATTTATGAAACAATTCCCAAGCGGTATCGCCCACCCAAACAAATGGCTTGCCTTCTTTTAAAATAAAGTGTTTATTTTCACTTATAGTAAACGTTTGAGCTGACGTGCTAGCAATAACCAGTAAAAATAGCAGAAGAAAGGAGGTAATTTTTTTCAATTTTTATAGGTTTTAGAGTTGAATAGAGCAACAAATATAATTAAAAGAATGAATGGCTCATCGGTAAATTGCGAAGCTAAATTGGCCTATTTTATTTTAATATTTTTTATATCCTCTATCACAATCTGAGGCTTATCATTAAATATTGAAATTACGCCTGTCACAATAATTTCTCTGTTTTCTAAGCCTTCTTTTGGATTCAATGCTCTATAGGTTGCGTCATACAGCACAATTGTCAAAGGTGTTTGAGGGTAGGGCTGATTCAGATTGATTAAAAAAGTGGTTTTGTCTGTTCTTTCAAATAATCTGGCACCTGCAATAATATCTTTAACAATCACTGTTTTGCCTACTAAATCTTTGGCTTGTACAGCTGATAAAGTATCAGATTGAGCATAAGATTGAATACTAAAGCCAAAAAATAGCAATAAGAGTAGTTGTTTCATGTTGTTTGTTGAATTAATTTTTCAATAAAATTACAACAATTGTCAATTGTTCAATATAACGATCTGTACTGTTGGTTGAGAGAACCAAAGCATTAAACAATCTCTAAAAAATTATTTCTATTTAATACTATGACTGCACTTTAAATACGTTTTTACAATATTCTTGATGAATTAATTTTGATATCGGCATGTTTCCAAGCAGTTTCAAATCGATTTTTCATTTCACCATATTTCTTTTTGTCACCAAGTTTCTCATAAACGTTCATCAATCCTTTTAATGCCCAGCCGTTTTCAGGGAAGTTTTTTAAATCTTCCTGATACAATTTGCTTGCTGCCTCAAATTTCCCAGCATCAATAAGAATAGCTCCCAAATGATGGCGAACCGAGAAGAACCAATCGGGGGGTTCGTTATAATTCAATGCATCTTCCTTAACAACAGCCTGTTGCAAAAGGGAAATGGCTGCGGAATATTTTTTTTCTTTGGCTTTGATTTCTCCCTCCAAAGTTTTGGAAGCAATCACACATAAATCAAATACACTATTAATGCCCCAAATAGTTAAGTCTTTGATGGTAGTATCGGTCATGATATTTTTCATTTTATATAAATGCTTCTTGGCTTCTGAAATATTGTTTTGTGAAAGCCTAGCCATGCCCTGTGCATACTGCCAAATTACAGTTGGGTATTTTAAATTAGGTTCTGGCTCTGGTGAATTAGTAATATTATTCCATAGACCCAATTTTACTTCCACATACCAAGGAATAGAATAGTAATGTTGCAGAGTAGCCCATGCCGGTTCAAGCATTAATTTTTTGTGAGCGTGGTCTGAGGTAGCATAGGCCCCTTCTAATGCCAGTTTGCTTTCACCAGAAAGTGTGGCACATGCCGAGATAAAATGATAATTATGAGGATAATAGGCTAATGGATATACGCCCTGAGCATGGCAGGCTTCGACATACAAGCTATCCACTAGCACGGCTTTTTGATTGGAAACAACACCCTCATGATAGCGCCCGATGCGTATATAGGTATGAGAAGGCATATGCACGAGATGCCCAGCACCTGGAACCAAATCAAGCAATAAATCAGCACTTGCCAATGCTTTTTCAGCATGTTTTGACATTTCAACTGCATGAATATAAAAATGGTTGGCGCCTGGATGGCGTGGTTCTAATTGTAAACATTTTTCAATAACTGCCAAAATTTCAGAGGTCCATGGTTGAATGGTGCCGTCTTTATTCCACAAATTCCATGGGTGCAAATCCATCAGCGATTCTGCAAAAAGCGAGGCGATATTTACATCTTTCGGATACTTATTGTAAACTTTCCGCATGGCGAGTGCATAGGTGGAGTCAAGCATTGATCGAGCAACGGTGGTGTCATTCGTGTATCGATAACTGAGAGCCTCAATCAGATTTTTTTCTTTTTGGGTGCAGGAATTGGAAAATCTTTTTGCCTTTTGTACTGCTTCATAGGCTCGTTCAAAATTATCCTTTTCCATTCCTCCATTGTAATTGGGGCCTAATACATAAGCAAAGCCCCACCAGCACATTGCGGAGGTTGAATCTTGCCGTGCAGCTTCGTAAAAAGAGCGACCCGCTTCTGCATGGTTAAAAGCAAAAGAGAGCATAAGCCCCTGATCAAAATATTGTTGTGCTTCTGGGTTTTTAGTTGAAATGGGGAAATGAATGCCTTCAAGGCCACTGAAAAGCGGTGCTTTTTTTCCTGAATTATACCAGGTTTTGTCAATTACTTCTGGAACACAGGTAGTAATTTGTTGGTCGTTTGAATTGGCTTTATCGGTATCCTGATTATTTTTAGATTGTCGATCGCACGAACAGAAAATGATACTAAGCCAAAAGAGACTGAGAATAGGTCGCATGATATTTAGAATTTATTTGTTTCACCATTCTGCGCTTCCCTTTTCAGGTAGCTTTACATATATGATAGTTAGGCAATAAATCCTATTTACACAGCTATCTTATTCATTATCAGCTAAATATCATTCTTTCATTATTACTCAATCAGACGTAGTGGTTACCATTGATTGTTAGGATTTTTAAATAATCGCTTATGAAATTAGCCATTTTCTTAATAATAATCAAACCAATTGTTAACAAATATGGATTATTGATGATTTTGAAAAGCGTTAATTTCTTTTTTAGGGTTATGTTTTCAATCACTCATTTTTGCACGAAAAACCTAAATCAGGACATTGCCCATTTTTTAAATTTTAGGCACTTTCATCAAACATTATTTCGTCCGAACTGCCTATTTTATATAAAGGTTTTTCAATGGGTAATGTAAAATAAAAAGATGAACCTTCTCCTTCAACACTTTCTACCCATATTTCACCGCCATTTTTTTCTAAGAATCCTTTTACCAATAATAATCCGATTCCAGCCCCTTTATTTTTTTTCCTAGTTTCTGAAAGGGTTTTCATTTGAGGGGTAAAAAGTTTTTCCATTATTTCTGTAGACATTCCAACGCCTGTGTCCTTCACCTGAACAATAATTTTATCATCTTTGCTTTTTGCTGAAACGGTTATTGTCCCTCCTTTTTCCGTATGTTTTATCGCATTTGAAACGATATTTTGAATGATAGAAATTAGCATTTTACCATCCGCAAATACAGCAGTATCCGTTTCAATTGAGTGATGAAGATTTATTGTGTTTACAGAAGCGGTTTCGCTTAAAGTTTCAAATACTTTGTCAATGTATTCGGTGAGTTTTATTTCTTTTGGAGAAAATGTGTCCGATGCATACTTTATTCTTGCCCATTCTACCAAATAATCTAGCATATCCAATTCATCGGTTGATGATTTATAAAGTAGATCAAGCATTTCCTGAACAGCCTCGGCTTTCATTTTATGGAAATTTTCTTTCAAATATTTTGCAGTTCCAATAATGGCTGAAAGAGGGCTTCTCAAATCGTGTGAAAGGATGGCCAGAACACTTTCTTTGTGCGTATTCAACTCTTCTAGCTCTTTTACATATTTTTTAATTGCATCCTCCGATTGCTTTCTTTCTGTTAAATCACGTAAAATTTTAACATAGCCCAACATCTCTCCCTCTAAGCCAATAAGTGGAAAAACCAACCCATAAGCATAAAAAAGGCTCTTGTCTTTCGCAATGTGCCATCTATTATCGGTTGCTCTTCCTTCTTTTAGAGCGATTTCTATTTCTCTTTTAGGAATCCCATTTTTTAAATCTTCTTGCGTAAAAATTATATCGAATGGGGCACCAATCACTTCGTCCGTTTCATAACCAAATATTTTTGTAGAGCCCGAACTCCAACTATTGATGTTAAATTCATTATCTAAAGTGAATATTGAATAATCCTGTAAGCTGTCAATAATTTGACTGTAAAACTCAGCTGTAGGAATATATTTATCCTTGAGAATCTTTGGATTGTCTTGTTTGTTTTCCATAGGACTGATTAAATGAAAAGGTATTCAGAGGCTAAGCCGGCAAAAAATATAAATTGAAATGTAAAGATGAGTATAAATATTCCTAAAGTGGCTTAATTTTAAATAATAGGTACACGATTGAAGTGTTTATAATTTTTTGGTCACCGCAGCCTTTTAAAATTTGTGTAGCTTTTACGATTCATATCTGCATGAGCAGAAAAAATTAAGGGACAGGAACACCAGCACTTGCTGACCAAAGGGCAAACCAATCTTGCAACTCCATTTCCATAGCTGTCGCTTTCATTAAGTTGGCTATTCTGGATGGGTCAGCGGTACCACAAACTGGCAAAATACCCGATGGATGCTTTAAAATCCAAGCCAAAAGTATCACATCAACTGGAACATTATATTTTATCGAAAAATCGTTTGTGATTTTTATTAATCGTTGGCTTTGCTCATTGTCTTTTTTAAAAACAGTTCCCAATGGCGACCAACACATAGGCGTAATATTGTGCGTTTGCATATGGTCTAAACTTCCATTAAGCATTGCCTCAAAATGGGTGATAGAAAACTGGATTTGGTTGTAGTTAATTTTGGTTACGGTCTCCACTAAATCTGACTGGGATGGTGTAAAATTGGAAACGCCAAACGCTAAAATTTTTCCGTCATGCTTAAGTTTTTCAATCGCTTCACCAATTTCTTCTGCTCTCATCAACGGGCTTGGCCTATGCAACAAAAGCAAATCCAAATAATCAGTTTGCAAATTTTTCAGTGATTGTTCAGCCGACCAAATAATATAGGAAGCAGAGTATTCATAATGTTTTATTGTGTTTTTCCTACTTTCTGACTCCATCTGAATGCCACATTTAGAAATCAACTGTACTTTGTTTCGGTCAATTTTACTTTCATTAAAAGCCTTTCCAAAAGCTGCTTCAGTAGTATAGTCCCCGTAAATATCCGCATGATCAAAGGTGGTGATGTCATTTTCCAAACAGCAATTCATCAAATCAATCATCTGCATAGTGTTGCAATCTTTTCCCCAAATGCCCCAAGTCATGGTGCCAGCAATAATCTTTGAAAACGGTGCTTTATTCATATTTTTTTTGAAATTATCGAGAGTTTTGATTTTTACAATTACAAAGTAAACCAAACAAATCCAAACATCGCAAAAAAGGGTTTCTTTCGAAGCTCTTTTCTCTTAACTATTTATTCAGTGCTAAATAGGTCTTTTGTTTAGATCTTTTCATCTTAAAGGGAGCTGTTTTACAATATTTTCTGAAGTTCAAAAACACTTATTCGAAAGGAGCGATCACAATAAGAGAACCTTAAAATCCAATTAATGTCGAATTGTCTAAAAAAATTTAATTTTAATCATTTTAATTTGGATTATTCGATAATTATATTTTACCTTTAGCTTGGGATTTCAAAAAGTCCTTTTTTAATCCCTCACAATGTGTCGATTTGACACATTTTTTAATTATACCAAATGTGTCATGCTAACACAATAAGGTTTTGAAACAATTAATTCGAATAAAATAAATGAAAATACCATTGCTAATGTCAAAGAGTTTTCTAGTAGTTGTACTAACTATTTTAATTACTAATTTTTCATTAGGTTGTATTTCTTACCCAAGTATCACAAAGTTTGATTCAAATTATCAAATCCAAACTTCAATATCTTCGAATTTGCCAGAGTTCCCTTTTTTGCAAAATCAAAACCTAAAACTCTGGTACAAAAAACCAGCAGGCAAAGTCTGGGAAAATGCTCTGCCGATTGGTAATGGTCGGTTGGGTGCGATGATTTATGGAAATGTTGAGAAAGAAATCATCCAACTCAACGAGCATACAGTTTGGAGTGGAAGCCCCAATCGCAACGATAATCCCGAAGCATTGGCTGCTTTGTCCGAAATCAGGCACCTAATTTTTGAAGGAAACCATAAAGAGGCTGAGAATTTGGCAAATAAGGCAATTATCACCAAAAAATCGCATGGCCAAATGTTTCAGCCTGTTGGAAGCTTAAACCTGACTTTTGAAGGTCATGAAAACCACAGCGATTATTACCGTGAATTGGATATTGAAAAAGCAATTTCAAAAACTACTTATGTGGTAGATGGCATTACTTATAGCCGTGAGGCATTGGCATCGTTTGCAGATAGAGTAATTGTAATGCGACTTTCGACCAATAAAGCGGGTTCGCTTTCTTTTACAGCAAATTAT
>JAZKGO010000207.1:0-9971 GCA_040385875.1 Bacteroidota bacterium | reverse complement strand
TTTCAGAAATACAAACGACCCACAAATGGTAGCCTTATATTACCAGTTTGGGCGTTATTTATTGATTTCGTCATCGCAACCGGGAGGTCAAGCGGCCAATCTTCAAGGTATTTGGAACAATCGCCTTAGCCCGCCTTGGGACAGCAAATACACCATCAACATCAATGCTGAAATGAATTATTGGCCAGCCGAGAAAACTAATCTTTCGGAATTGCACCAGCCTTTTTTGCAAATGGTTAAGGATTTATCAATTACTGGTCAAAAAACAGCAAAGGGCATGTATGGAGCAAGAGGGTGGATGGCTCACCACAATACCGATATTTGGCGAGCAACTGGAGCGATTGACGGAGCATTCTGGGGAATGTGGACGTCAGGTGGAGGCTGGGTCAGTCAGCACCTTTGGGAACATTATCTTTATACGGGCAACAAAGCATTTTTGGTGTCCGCCTATCCAGCATTAAAAGGTGCGGCACAGTTTTACGTTGATTTTTTGGTAGAACATCCTAAAAATAAATGGATGGTGGTAAACCCAGGCAATTCTCCAGAAAACGCTCCTGCTGCTCACGATGGCTCATCGCTTGATGCAGGCGTTACGATGGACAATCAAATTGTTTTTGATGTTTTCAGCACTGCCATTCGAGCCGCCGAAATGCTGAAAAAAGATGCATCTTTTATTGATACTTTGAAAACTTTGCGAGAAAAACTGCCTCCAATGCACATTGGGCAGCATAATCAACTCCAGGAATGGCTCGATGATATTGATGATCCAAAAGATACGCACCGCCATATTTCGCATTTGTATGGTCTTTATCCTTCCAATCAGATTTCGGCTTACCGCACACCTGAGCTTTTTGAGGCTTCTAAAAACTCTCTGATTTATCGTGGCGATGTCTCGACGGGTTGGAGCATGGGCTGGAAAGTAAACTGGTGGGCGAAACTGCAAGATGGCAATCATGCTTATAAATTGATTCAAAATCAACTCACACCAATCGGCAATGAGCGTGGTGCGGGCGGTACTTACAACAATCTTTTTGATGCTCATCCACCATTTCAGATTGATGGCAATTTTGGTTGTACTTCAGGCATTACAGAAATGCTTATGCAAAGCGATGACGGTGCGATTCATCTGCTACCTGCATTGCCCGATGTTTGGCCATCGGGGAATATTAGCGGTCTGAAAGCAAGAGGTGGTTTTGAAATTGTAGAAATGCAATGGAAAGAGTCAAAGCTGGTAAAATTGGTCATAAAATCTGCCCTCGGAGGCAATTTAAGATTGCGTTTACCTAATGAAATGAAAATGAATAATGGTTCAAGTTTAAAATTAGCAGAAGGTGAAAATCCAAACCCTATTTATTTTGTAAATGAAACAGCGAAACCGGTTATCTCCGAGAAATCTACTATTAAACCAGCAGAATTGAAGCCGACTTTTTTGGTTGATATGTCAACAAAATCGGGCCAAACATTTACATTTTTAAACAAATAATTTCTAAAAAATATATGAACAGATTTTCATTAAAATCAAAGATGTTTTGGGCAGGTTTATTGACCATTTTAGTCTTAAATTTATCATTTGCTCAGTCTATCACCATCCCTAATCCCATATTAACGGGTTTTTATCCTGACCCAAGTATCGTAAAAGTTGGACCGAATTATTATTCGGTGCATTCTACTTTCTCCTATTTCCCTGGTTTGCCGATTATGCAAAGCCAAGACCTTAAGAACTGGAAGCAAATCGGTAATGTAATCGACCGCCCAACGCAAATGGATTTTATGGGCGAGCGAATGAGTCGTGGTCTTTTTGCCCCAGCTATTAGTTATTATAAAGGCATTTACTACGTTACTTGTACCGATATTGATCACGATGGTAACTTTGTGGTTACGGCAACAAACCCAGCTGGCCCTTGGAGCGATCCTGTAAAAATGAGCCAAGTAAGAGGTATTGACCCTTCCATTTATTTCGATGAAGCCACCGATAAAGCTTATGTGGTTTACAACAGTGATGCACCTGATAATAAGCCACTTTACCCTGGCCACCGAACGGTACAAATGTATGAGTTTGATTACAAAAACTTAAAAACTATTGGCGAGAAAAAGCAATTGATAAACGGTGGTGTGGATATTACCAAAAAACCAGTTTGGATAGAAGGCCCGCACATTTTGAAACGTAACGATTGGTATATTCTTTATTGTGCAGAAGGCGGAACATCGGTAAATCACTCACAAGTGGCATTGCGAAGCAAAGATATTTGGGGGCCTTATGTGCCTTATGAAGGAAATCCAGTATTGACCCAAAGAGGTTTACCTGCCGACCGCCCAAATCCAATTACTTCGGCTGGACACGCCCAATTTATCGAAGGTCCAGATGGTAATTGGTATTCAATTTTCTTAGCGGTTCGCCCTTACGAAGGCGATTATTACAATACGGGACGTGAAATGTTTATTGCTCCGCTTACTTGGGTAAACGATTGGCCAATGATTGAACACGGCGAAAAAGTGATTGAATACAAATACAAAACCAATATAAAAGAAGTAAAACAAAAAGGTGCTTTGCCTCAAAATGGCAATTTTTCTTACACGATGAAGTTCGATAAAGGACTTGACCTGTCGCTGATGCACCTGCGTACAATTGACAAAACCTCTTTTAGTACATCAAAAAAGAATGGCCTTACGCTAAACCTAAAGCCCGAAACTATTTTGGAAACGGGTAATCCGTCTTTTGTGGCAAAACGCCAGCAACACATGTATTCTGTAGCCGAAACCGAGTTGAATTTTTCGCCAAAAACAGAAAATGAAAAGGCGGGTTTAGTGATTTACCAAGACGAAAGCCATTTTTACTTTTTGGCAAAATCTATAAAAAATGGTAAGACGCAAGTAGAATTATACAAAAGTGTGCATCGCAAAAAAGAAGTGGAATTAATAAACAGCCTGCCCGTTGGCAACGGCAAATTGAATTTGAGAATAACTTCAAAAGCAGATAAATGCGATTTCGAGATTTCAGAAAATGGTAAAGATTACAAAATCATTGCCGAAAACTTAGACGGCAAGCACTTATCCACCAAATTTTCAGGTGGTTTTATTGGAAACGTATATGCTATGTATGCCACTTCAAATGGTGAAAAATCAGACAATAAAGCATCATTTAAGTATTTGAAATATAGCGGAAACGACCCAGTTTTGAAATAATGGAATTAAAAAGAATTAGCTTTTACTCCCCCTCTCCTGTGGAGAGAGGCGGGGTGAGGTTTAGAGTAAAAACATGAAAAAACTCTTAAATATTTGTTTGTTGCTATTGGCAGGTCAGATTGGGTTTGGGCAAGCTCATAATCCAATCATCCATGCTGATGTACCAGACTTGTCGATGATTCGTGTGGGTGATACGTACTATATGAGTAGCACCACCATGCACATGAGTCCGGGTTTGCCGATAATGAGTTCAAAAGACTTAGTAAATTGGAAGCTGGAAAGTTATTGCTATGATAGGTTAGTAGAAAATGATGCCATGAACCTTGATAATGGCCAAAATACCTATGGAAGAGGCTCTTGGGCAAGTTGCATGAGGTATCAAAACGGTTTGTTTTATGTGAGTACTTTTGCTGCCACATCGGGCAAAACGCATATTTTCACCTCAAAAAATATCAAAGGCCCTTGGCAAGAAAAAACATTTAAACCAGCCTACCACGACCACACTATATTTTTTGATGAAGACGGCAAAGTTTATATGATTTATGGTGCTGGGAAACTCAAAATTTTAGAATTAAAATCTGACCTAAGTGGGCCAGTTGAAGGAGTGGAAGAAAGAGTTTTGATTGAAAATGCCTCAGCTCCCGCTGGAGATAATATCATGTTGGGTGCTGAAGGCTCACAAATTTTCAAGAAAGATGGCAAATATTATCTTTTCAATATCTGTTGGCCACGTGGCGGAATGCGAACAGTAATCATCCACCGAGCCGATAAAATCACTGGGCCGTGGGAAGGAAAAGTGGCTTTACAAGATTTGGGTGTCGCACAAGGCGGCTTGATTGACACACCAGATGGACGTTGGTTCGCTTATTTGTTTCGTGACAATGGTGGAGTTGGACGAATCCCCTATTTAGTGCCAGTTGAATGGAAAGACGGTTGGCCAGTTTTGGGTGAAAACGGAAAAGTACCAATGACTTTAAAGCTGCCAGCCAACAAAAGTTTGATTCCTAATCTTGTAAATTCTGATGAATTCGCCCGAAAAAAAGGAGAAGCAACTTTGCCATTAATTTGGCAATGGAATCATAATCCTGATAATTCGCTTTGGTCAATTTCCGAACGGAAAGGATTTCTTCGTCTGAAAACTGGGAGAATTGATACCTCTTTTGTATCGGCAAAAAACACGCTCACCCAACGTACCATTGGCCCAGAAAGCACTGGGGCCATTTCCTTGGATGTATCACACATGAAAGAAGGCGACTTTGCTGGCTTGAGTTTACTCCAAAAAAATTATGGTGTAGTAGGTATAAAAATCGAAAACGGCAAGAAATCTATCTCAATGGTAAGCACCAGAGCGGGTAAAGCTATTGAAATTGAGAAAGTTATGATTGTACAAAATATCGTTTTTTTTAAAGCCGAATGTAATTTCAAAGACAAAGCCGATATTGCTCATTTCTTTTATAGTCTTGATGGAAAATCCTGGACAAAAATTGGTGAACCGCTAAAAATGCCTTACACTTTGCCGCATTTTATGGGTTACAGATTCGGTCTTTTCAATTATGCAACCAAAATTTTTGGTGGTTTTGCCGATTTTGATTATTTCCACATTTCTGATAAAGTTTCAACAAAACCTTAGATTTCCAGAATACAATAATTCTATGAAAAAAATCCTTTTTACACTTTTTCTAACATTTCTCCTAAATGGTGTCTTCGCCCAAGACCCAAATTTTCATATTTATCTCTGTATTGGGCAGTCAAATATGGAAGGTGCAGCACGTATAGAAGCCCAAGATACCATCAATATCGACAGTCGTTTTAAGGTTTTAGAAGCCTTAGATTGTCCTAATCTGGGTAGGCAAATGGGGCAATGGTACACGGCGAAACCACCACTCTGCCGTTGTGATACTCGCCTTTCTCCTGCTGATTATTTTGGACGGACTATGCTTGAAAATATGCCACAATATCAATCTCTAGGCTTAGTACATGTGGCTGTGGCTGGTAGCAAAATTGAGATTTTTGATCAAGTAAAATACAAAGCCTACCTCGATTCATCAGCCAAAGAAAGACCTTGGATGATTAAAATGGCCGACTCTTATGGTGGAAATCCTTACGAAAGATTGATTGCAATGGCTAAAATTGCCAAAAAATCGGGAGTCATTAAAGGGATTTTGCTTCATCAAGGCGAGTCCAACACTGGCGATAAAACTTGGCCTGCCCAAGTGAAAAAGATTTACGATGATATTTTGGCTGATTTAAACATTGTTCCAAATTCTATTCCACTCATAGCTGGAGAAGTTGTCGGTGCCGACCAAGGCGGCAAATGTGCAAGCCATAACGAAATTATTGCCACACTTCCGCAAACGATACCAAAAGCTATGGTGATTTCTTCAAAAGGATTACCTGCAGCACCCGACAAATTACATTTCAACAGTGAGGGTGTCCGTGAATTTGGCAAACGCTATGCAGAAACTTTGATGCAATATTCTAAAAAATAAAAAGATGCCGTTGCCTGTGTCCTCACAGACAACAACCAATATTTTTAATTCAACCTTAAAATGAAAAGTAATTTCCTCTTAATTGCCGCTATTTTCTGTGGGTTTTCTGCTTTTTCGCAAGAGAAAATCAATCTATATCCAAACGGCGTACCAAATTCTAAGCCTTCGAGCGTAACAGAAACAGGTGCAGAACGGGGATTATATAAAGGAATCACCAATCCGACTCTCGAATACATCAAGCCTGAAAAACCCAACGGTACTGCCGTAATCGTGATTGCTGGGGGTGGTTATGGAGTAATTGTCTACAACGGCGAAGGGGTGTATATTGGCAATGAACTGGCACTAAAAGGCATTTCGGCTTTTGTGCTAAAATACCGCCTGCCAAGCGACGAAATAATGGTTAACAGGAAAGTTGGGCCGCTGCAGGATGTTCAACAAAGCATAAAATATGTACGTGAAAATGCCGATAAATATGGAATAGATAAAAGTAAAATAGGGGTAATGGGTTTCAGTGCAGGTGGGCATTTGGCAAGTACTGCCGCCACTCATTTTGAGAAATCTTATATTCCTAATTCTGAAAACATCAGTTTACGCCCTGATTTTCAGATACTAGTTTATCCAGTAATAAGTATGAAAGATGGTTTTACGCATGGTGGTTCAAAAGAAAATTTAATTGGAAAAAATGCAAGCACAGAAGACGTTGAACTTTTTTCAAATGACACCCAAGTGCGAGCGAATACCCCACCAGCCTACTTAACTCACGCTGCTGACGACAAGCTGGTAGATGTGGACAATAGCATAAACTATTTTGAAAGTCTTCGCAAAAACAAAGTGGAAGTAGAAATGCACATTTACCCTAAAGGCGACCATGGCTTTATATTTCGCCACCAAGGTTGGATGAATCCACTTTTTGACTGGTTGAAAAGAAATAATTTGATATTTTAAATAAAAAATATATGAAAAAGACAGTTCAGTTAATAGTTATTTTATTGGTAATAAGTATTTTAAGTCATGCACAAACTGTAAAAACCCAATACGGCTTGGTGCAAGGCAAATCCGAAAATGGTTTACAAGTGTACAAAGGCATTCCGTTTGCCGCTCCACCTGTGGGCGATTTGCGATGGAAAGCTCCTCAACCAGCAGCCAATTGGGAAGGTGTAAAAATGACTGATAAATTTGGCCCAGCACCCTACCAAGGAGGCAACCCACCATCTGGAAAAAGCGAAGATTGTCTGTATTTAAACGTTTGGAGTCCTGCCAAAAAAGCCGATGAGAAACTGCCCGTTATGGTATGGATTTACGGGGGAGGTTTTGCGTTTGGCTCTACTTCTGAGGCAGTTTATTCGGGTGAAAAATTAGCTGCAAAAGGTGTGGTATATGTTTCAATACCTTATCGTGTCGGTCAATTGGGCTTTTTGGCACACCCAGAACTAAGTGCCGAAACCACTCAAAAAACTTCTGGAAATTACGGCTTGTTGGATATGATTGCTGGCCTTCAATGGGTAAAAAACAACATAGCTGCTTTTGGTGGCGACCCCAATAAAGTTACAATTTTTGGTGAATCGGCTGGTGGTATTGCTGTAAGTATGCTTTGTGCTTCACCTTTGGCCAAAGGACTTTTTAATGGAGCTATTTCGCAAAGTGGCGGTTCGTTTGGCCCATCAAGAACTACTACCTACCCAGGCGAAAATATGAAGTTATTGTCTTTGGCAGAAAGCCAAGGCGTAGAATTTATGCAAAAAGCAGGGGCTAAATCCTTAGCTGAACTTCGGTCTATTGCTTCCGATAAATTACCAGGTGGTTTTGGACAACCTGGCAGCTGGCCAATTGTAGATCGTTATGTGATTCCTGACGACCAATATAAACTTTACGAGCAAGGAAAATACAACAAAACGCCCATTTTAATAGGTTATAATTCGGACGAAGGACTGAGTTTTCAACCTCCTAAAACTCCAAAAGATTACATCGAAGGCACTCAAAAACGCTACGGAAAATTTGCCGATGAATTGATAAAAGCATACCCAGTTGGGAGCGAAAATGTGCCCAAAACTGCCCGAGATTTAGCTCGTGATGCTGCTTTTGGCTGGCAAACTTGGGCTTGGGCAAATCTTCAAACAAAAACCAGTAAAGCCAAAGTGTACTTCTATTATTTTGACCAACACCCAGATTTCCCCGAAGGCTCGCCACAGTTTGGACAAGGAACTCCACATGGTCACGATGTTGGTTTTGTGTTTGGCCACACCGACCCCAAAAGCAGATTGAAAACCGCTACCGACGAAAGCATATCTGATGCCATGGTTGGTTATTGGACAAATTTCGCAAAATACGGCAACCCAAATGGTTCAAATTTGCCATTTTGGAAAGAATACACCAAGAAAAATCATGCCGTAATGCACCTAAAACAAAGCCCACAAATGGGAAAAATAGATAGCGAAGAATCATTGAAAGTGCTGGAAAAATATTTTCAATGGCGCAGAACAGCAGAAGGTAAAGAATGGGCAAAATAACAAATACAGCAAATAAGCCCCTCTCCTCAGGAGAGGGGATGTGCGGTCCGACGTTTCGGTGAGGTTAATTTTACTAAATAGTAATTTTTATGAAAAAAGGGTTCTGTGTTGTCTTATTTTCATGCTTTGTATTAAATTTTTCATTTGCTCAAAATGAAGCACCAAAACCTGTTGGCCCAATTCCAACTTCCAATCAGTTGAGGTGGCAAAAAATGGAGTATTACGCTTTTATTCATTTTTCGATTAATACTTACACCGACATGGCTTGGGGATTTGGTAATGAAGACCCGCAGCTATTTAACCCAGAAAAAATGGATGCCCGTCAGTGGGCAAAAATCTGCAAAGAAGCAGGAATGAAGGGCATTATTTTCACCGCCAAACATCATAGCGGTTTTTGTTTGTGGCCTTCAAAATATACGGATTATTCCGTTGAAAAAGCACCGTGGAAAAATGGTAAAGGCGATATTGTAAAAGAAATGGCCGATGCTTGCAAGGAGTTTGGACTAAAATTTGGCGTTTATCTTTCTCCTTGGGACAGAAATCATCCCGATTATGGCAAACCCGAATACATCACTTATTTCCGAAACCAGTTGACTGAGTTATTGACCAATTACGGAGATATTTTTGAAGTTTGGTTTGATGGTGCAAATGGTGGTGATGGCTATTATGGTGGAGCTAACGAAACCCGAAAAATTGATGCAAAAACCTACTATGACTGGCCAAATACTTACAAATTGGTTCGTAAACTTCAACCCAATATCGTGATTTGGAATGATGGTGGCGACCGTGCCGATTTACGTTGGGTAGGCACAGAAGCTGGTTATGTGGGCGAAACCAACTGGAGTTTGTTGAATGCCACAGGAGATGTGCCAGAAGATATGCTCAGACATGGTGTAGAAAATGGAAATGCGTGGGTGCCTGGGGAGGTAAATACTTCTATTCGTCCTGAGTGGTTTTATCATGAGCGTGAGGATAGAAAAGTGAAAACTTTGCCACAACTGATGGATATTTACCACAATTCGGTGGGTAGAAATGGCACATTACTGATGAACTTTCCTATCATGCCCAATGGCCTGATTCACGAGAAAGATGAAAATGCCATTCAAGGACTTACCAAAGCTTTAAAAGAAGAATTTGCACTTAATCTTGCCAAAAAGGCGGTGGTTTCTGCCAACCAAACACGAGGAAAAAGCACTCGTTTTTCAGCAAAAAATGCTCTTGATAGCGATGCAAATACCTATTGGGCAACGGATGACAATATTACAACGGCTTCATTGACTTTAGATTTTGGAAAGTCAACCTCATTCAATCGTTTTTTGGTACAAGAACCGATTGCATTGGGACAACGGGTAAAATCGTTTTCATTAGAAGCGTTTGCAAATGGAAAATGGATTGAAATTGCCAAAGAAACTACCATCGGTTATAAGAGAATTTTAAGATTTGCTACCGTTGACGCAACAAAACTACGGCTAAATATTTTGGACTCGAAAAGCTGTCCGCTTATTTCAAATATTGAGGTTTACAAAGCTCCAATTGTGCTAACCCCGCCAACAATTATTCGAGACAAAGAGGGTTTGGTGAATTTTCAATCGGGAGATAAAGAATCTGAAATTTACTATACTTTGGATGGAAGCAATCCTGCGGCGAAGTCGGCTAAATATACTTCTGCCGTAAATACCACCGAAGGAAAAGTAGAAATCAAAGCAATCTCTTACAATCCTTTTACCAAACAAAGCAGTATTGCGAGCGAGGAAAAATTTGATATTTCTCGCAAAAACTGGAAAATAGTAAG
>JAZKGO010000206.1:27862-37504 GCA_040385875.1 Bacteroidota bacterium | reverse complement strand
AGGTAAAAATGTTTTATTTTGCTCATTATCAATAATGGAATTGTCAAAGCCTCCTGTTAGGTATACTTCGTAACCAAACATCCATTTATCTTGATAGGTTTTGCCAAAAAGACCAAAGCCTGCATTGCTCCAAGTGGCAGGCAACATTTGAGTGGAAGAAAGGGGGCGATCTGAAAATTCCCATTTGGGTCCGTCATGGTTTTGATTGAATGCACCAATCGGGTTCATTACTATACCGGCACGAAGACTGAGTAAGGGATGAAACTCAACATCAATAGAGGCAAATTCCAGTGCAATTTCCTTTCCTCCTTCTTCAAATTCAATTTCACTTAAAAATTTAATTTTTTTACTGATGGTCGAAGCCACAAAAAGAGTCATTCTGCGCATCTGAAATTGGTGCCCATCAGAAATACCATTAGTAGCTAAATGCTGCCAATTGATTTCGGCATAACCCCCTACTGAAATAGGTGCTTTTCCAAAACCTAAAAAAGGCCGATTATACACCGCATCCATATTTAATACGTGTTTTGAAGTATCGATGGAAGCTCTTTTAAAAAGGGTAGAATCTATCTGAGAAATAGCTGAACCGATTCCAAAACAAGAAAAAAAAACAAAAGCTACTAATCTGTTCATACCGCTTTTAAAGAAATCTTTAAATATTCATTATCAATTAGCACAGGGAAAGTTCTTAGTGACTTTTCTGCTGGACCGTTGGTTACCTTTCCATTTTTATCAAACTCGCTCCCATGCCCTGAGCAATGCAACTTATCGCCATAAGGAGTTACTTCATTGCCTTGATGGCTGCATTTCATGTACAATGCAGTATATTCTTTTTCCGATAATCGATATACGGCTATTGGAAATTGAAGAGAATCGTTTTGTACCACAATGTATTTTCGAATTGATTTTTTCTCTTTTTTTATTTCCTCAAATTCAATCAAAGGAACCATAATATTATCGCCTGCAATTTGAGCTGTTATAATTTTTGTACCTGCACAACTTTGCAAAAAAGGGCTTAAGGTAACCGCACCTAAACAAGCCAAACCACAAGATTTAATAAATTCAGCTCTTTGCATTATAAAGATTTTAAAAATTGAATAAGTGCCTCCTTTTCAGAGGGAGAAAGTCCACTAAATTTTGTTTTACTATTCATGGCCTCGCCTCCATGCATTATAATAGCCTCCTCGATGCTTTTAGCTCGGCCGTCATGCATCAAAAAATATTTTCCTCCTTGCGAGGCGGGCGACAAACCTAAGCCCCAAAGTGGGGGAGTGCGCCATTCAAATGTTTTAGCAGACCCTTCTGTATAACCATCGTCCAAGCCTGGCCCCATATCATGAAGGAGCAAATCAGTATAGGGAAAAAACGTTTTATTAGAAAGTGAGGCTATTTTTGAATACCCCGTTTGTAAAGAAGGTACATGGCACGAAGCACAATTTATTTTGATGAAAATCGATTTACCTTCTTGTACTACTGAATTGGTTTGATCTCTTTGAATCGGTGCCTTCAATGTTTGCAAATAAAAAACGATATCATTCAAAGTCTTGTCAGATACTTCCGGATCCATTTGTAAACCAGAATAAACATCTTTAGGGCTGAAAGAGGAAGTAATGCCCATATCCTGATTATAAGCATTCACTGTTTGGTTTAATAAATTAAAGGCAGCGGCTTTCTTTCCAAAACGATGGATGTACTTTCCATTTTGCTCAATTGCATTGGGTGCAGGATCAATAAATGGAGCAAGCGAAATCCAATTAGGTATTCCTGATATTCCATCTCCATTTGAATCATTTGGGTCTGCCATTGCTAAAATAGCAGCGTCTGGTACCAGTTCCAAAAAGCCCAATCCAGTATTGGCTGGAGGAGTGAATTTCGAAAAAGTTGCTCCTTGAGGAATGGTTTCGGGTGTAAAGCCCGGCAATGCTCTATTCTGTAATTGTGGCCCCCCTAAATGTAAAAATTTGTTTCCCGTTTCATCTACTTGACCAAATCTTGTGAGAGTAGTAAATGGAGTACCTTTGCCATCCCCCGCATGGCAGCTGCCACAGCTATTAGCCACAAATACCGACCCAAGTCCTTTTTGTGAGGTAAAAATCTCATCGTTAAAAGCGAAATCACCGGCTAAAAATTGCGCATTTTGCGCATGGGTAAGCCCTTCTACTGGGCCATCTAATAGTTTGTCATCATCTGGTGATACGGGTTCAAATGTTTGGCAAGCATTTAAAACAAGCACAAAAGCTAAAAATAAGACGATTGTTTTAGTATGATTTATTCTTTTCATTTATTTGATCACGATAAAAAGTAATACACCCTATCTTATCATGAAGCAAAATTAATATTTAAATTTAAATATACAATAATATTTTTTTAGATAAGTCTAAATTAATTTACATATTTGTCAAAATATTAATAATATGGCTCAAAAAATAATATTAAAACAAAAAAAGGGGGCAATTGCCCCCTTTTTCATTCATGATAAATAAGGTTATGCCTTTTTCTTAGCTTTGCTCACTGGCTTTTCTGTTACTTTTTCCTCTGCTACTTCTGCAACTTCTTCTGCTATTGCTTTCTCTTCTACAAAAATCTCAGCCATATTTGATTTCAAAATTCCAAACCAGGAAAAAATCTTTTTGATATCAGAGGGGTATACTCTCTCACGGTCAAAATTAGGTTCTATTTCCAAAAATTTTTCAGTTAATTTTTGTTCTGAAAGCTCCTTTGGAACAAAATCCAGCCCGTCTGTATATTTAGCATTCATTGAGCTTAAAATTTCGGCAAGCGGTTTCGAACTGTCTTGATGTTCTTCCATAAATACCGAAATTTCATTTAAAACTGAAACTTTAGCATTGCTTCCCACCACAGACTTTTCTTTTTTAGCATCCAGAGTTTCTACAATTACACCTGTCCTTGTTGGTTTTACAATTTTATACAAACCTGCTTTCCCCGAAATATGGGCTATTTCTTTTAATTTTTCCATTATATTTTTTTAAAATTAATTGAACAACAAACGGAAAATCCATTGCCCAAGAATACCTCATTTCTAACGATAAATAAAATAATTAGCTATCAAATGAATCACAAAATTACAAAATTAAGCTTTAAACAACGAATGCAGCGAGTCGATATAGGCATTTATTTCGTCTTTCCCTAATCCAGCTGAAGCAGAGCTAATAAAATATTGTGGCATCGATTCCCAACTTTCAAGCATTAATTGGGTATAATCGTTAATATGATTTTCTATTTGAAGTTTAGAAAGCTTATCAGCTTTTGTGAAAATAATTGAAAAAGGAACTCCGTTCAAGCCTAATTTTTCCATAAACTCAAGGTCAATTGATTGTGGCTTATGCCTAATATCCACCAAAACGAAGGTATTAATCAAGTTTTCCCGCTCAAAAAGATAATTATTAATCATTTTTTCAAACTTTTCTCTTTCAGTTTTACTCACACGGGCATAACCATAACCTGGTAAATCAACCAAATACCAGTTTTTATTAATTAAAAAATGATTGATAAGTTGGGTTTTACCAGGAGTTTGAGAGGTTTTTGCCAACCCTTCTTTGCTAGTAATCATGTTGATTAGTGACGATTTCCCCACGTTTGACCGCCCGATAAAAGCATATTCGGGTTTGTCTGGTTTTGGGCACTGGCTTACTAATGCACTGCTGATTAAATACTCAGCCTCTTTTATTTTCATTTATCTAAAATTAGATTGCAAATTTACGAAATTTAAAAATACCAATTGAGCCACAGATTTTCATTCCTGTATATTAAGCCATAAATGTAAGCTGGCAATGGCCAACTTTAAGGATTCATCACTTTGAAGTGAAAGCTTAATGTTTTCTAAGACAAGGAGTTCTTATAAAAATATAGACCTCTCAGCTATATCATTAATCGACTTATAGTTTATGCTAAAAATATTGACTTATTTTTAGTTTTAATAAAAAAAATAGCGTACTTTTGCAGTCCAAAATGCAATCACTTTGAAAGAACTGAAAAAATACAATATCAGTATTGCTCAGCTAGAAAATAAAGTCTTTACCTATTTATTGGATGGTGGGGCTGAGTTTTTTAATCAAATGCAAATAGAAGCTGGTGAGGGAGGCCATTTTCAGGCCAAAATAGAGTTAAGTAAATCTGAAACAATGATTAACTTAGCCTTTGAGATTGAAGGGGTTTTGAATTTGATTTGTGACAGAAGTTTAGATGAATTTGAATTTCCGTTTTCAACAAAAGATTCGATAATCTTAAAATTTGGAGACCATGACGAAGAGTTGGCTGATGGTATTAAGATAATTAACAGAAGTACACAACAAATAAATGTCGCTCAGGATATTTACGAATTGATTAGCCTGACCATCCCAATGAAAAAACTTCATCCCCGATATATGGAGGAAGAAAAAGTAAATGAAGAGGGTTTTGTGGTCTATTCGACGAAATTAGAGGAAACTGAGGAAACCACAAATGAAGACCCACGTTGGGCAGTTTTGAAAAAATTAAAATAAAAAGAAGAATTAATATTTATAGCATAAGAAATGGCACATCCTAAAAGAAGACATTCCACATCCCGTCGTGACAAGCGCAGAAGTCATGATTTTGTAACACCAAAAACAATAGCTACTGATGCTACTACTGGTGAAATTCATTTACGTCACAGAGCTCATGTACATGAAGGTAATCTATATTACAAAGGTAAAATAGTAGTAGAAAACTATGCTCCAACGGCTTGATTTTCAAATAAATAATTGGGACGTCTGTGTTTTACACAGACGTTTTTTTTGTATATAGTCCAATAGTATTTTTAGTAAAATTTATCATTTTTTCAATTTATTTCATTGGAGTAGCGGATAACTGTGTTATTTTTGCAGACCAAATTTCTATCAAAATTTATAAAAATTTGGTTGAGTGCTTCAAAACTTCCCTAAGCAAAAAATTGATATTTTACTTAAAATAGGTTTTGAATTGAATAATACCCAACAAAATTTCAACTTATGATAATTGCGATTGATGCGATGGGTGGCGATTTTGCACCCAAATCTGTTGTAGAGGGATCCATTGAAGCCTTAGCTGTACTTCCAAACACCGATTATTTAGTATTGATTGGGCAACAAGATAAACTTAAGGAATTATTTGGTGACCAGTATAATCATCCGCAATTAAAAATTATTGATGCCCATGAAGTGATTGAAATGGGCGAGCATCCTACCAAAGCACTTTCCCAAAAACCAAACTCCAGTATTTCTTTAGGGTTTAAAATGCTCAAAAATCATGAAATAGATGTTTTTTGCAGTGCAGGGAATACGGGTGCTATGATGGTAGGCTCAATGTTTAGTGTAAAAGTGATTGAGGGGATCCAGCGACCGGCTATTGTAGGTTTTGCACCTAAAGTAAATGGTGGGAAAGTTGTGATTTTAGACATCGGAGCAAATGCGGATTGCAAACCGGAAATGCTTGAGCAATTTGCTGAATTAGGTAGTATTTATGCGACTGCTACCTTAAATATTGAAAAACCAAGGGTTGCCTTGATGAATATTGGAGAAGAAGAGCAAAAAGGTACATTGGTAGCTCAAGCTGCCTACCAGCTCATGAAAGATAATAAATCAGTGAATTTTGTAGGCAATGTGGAGGGCAAAGATTTGTTTTTGAATAAAGCCGATGTAATCGTTTGCGACGGATTCACTGGAAATGTTATTTTAAAATTGGGGGAATCAATGTACGAGATTTTGGCAAGTCAAGGCATCACAAATGATTTCCTAGCTCAAGCCAATTATGAGGAAACTGGCGGCAGTCCTATTATTGGCATTAACGAAAACGTAATTATAGGCCATGGAGCTTCAACACCTAAGGCCATCAAAAATATGATTTTACTGGCTCAAAATCAAGTAAAATCGAATGTAACACAGAAAATGAAAGAGGCATTTGCCTAAACTTTCTTATCCAATTACCTTAACCACTATTTAATAACAAGAAAAAATTCCATTTCGAATAACAAGGAAGGGAATAAAAAAATATTGAAAATGACAAAAATAACTGCAGCAATTACAGGAGTAAATGGATACGTACCTGATTATGTGCTTACCAATGCCGAACTTGAAACCATGGTTGATACTAACGACGAATGGATAACCTCAAGAACAGGTATTAAAGAAAGAAGAATTTTAAAAGGGGAAGGTCTAGGAACTTCCTATTTGGGTTCAAAAGCG
Source organism: Bacteroidota bacterium (assembly GCA_040385875.1). GTDB lineage: Bacteria > Bacteroidota > Bacteroidia > Cytophagales > Spirosomataceae > JANMZR01. The sequence goes on along the minus strand of JAZKGO010000206.1, from coordinate 31,304 downwards.
GTTGAAGGCTTACTTGAAAAAACAGGTACAAAACCAGAGGAAATAGATTTGTTGATTTGTGCTACCGTTACTCCTGATTATTTTTTTCCCTCAACTGCTAATTTAATTTGCCACCAAGTTGGCATACCGAATAAGGCAAGTTACGATTTAATGGCCGCCTGTTCGGGTTTTATCAATGCGCTTGCAACTGGTGCAATGTGCATAGAATCAGGTCGTTACAAAAAGGTAATTGTAGTAGGTGCTGATAAAATGAGTGCCATTGTTGACTATACAGATCGTACAACTTGTGTACTTTTTGGTGATGGTGCTGGTGCAGTACTACTAGAACCTTCAACTGATGAGAATGGAATTCAAGATTTTATTTTGAAATCAGATGCTTCTGGCGGTAATTATTTGATTCAAAAAGGAGGAGGAAGCATGTTTCCGCCCACCCATGAAACGATAGACCAAAAGATGCATTATATCTTCCAAGAAGGGCCTTCAGTTTTCAAATTTGCGGTAGTAAATATGGCTGATGTTTCAGCAGAAATTATGGAACGTAATGGATTAACTGGTGATGACATTGCCTTCTTGGTACCACACCAAGCCAATAAAAGAATCATTGATGCTACCGCACGACGGATGGGAGTTGGTGAGGAAAAAGTGATGCTAAATATTCAAAAATATGGTAACACTACCGCTGCAACCATTCCATTATGCTTATGGGATTTTGAATCAAAACTCAAAAAAGGCGATAAAATAATTTTAGCCGCTTTTGGTGGCGGATTTACCTGGGGCTCTGTTTATATTAAATGGGCTTATTAGAAGCCCCCTAAGCCCCTGCGGGGACCTTTTAGCAAATATTAAATTTCAAAATAACCGATATTCATTGATAGATATTCCATTATCTAACACTGAAAATCTAACCTCAAAATATGGCAACTACTACAGATATTCGTAATGGACTGGTAATTGAATACAACAATGGACTGTACTCAATAGTGGAATTTCAACATGTAAAACCAGGTAAAGGTCCTGCATTTGTAAGAACAAAACTTAAAAGTATTGCGAATGGCAAAGTAATTGACAACACCTTTAATTCTGGGGCTACTATCTATCCAGTACGAGTGGAGAGGCGCAAATTCCAATTTCTTTATAGCGACGAATTTGGCTGTAATTTTATGGACAATGAAACCTTCGAACAAATATTAATCAATAAAGAGATGATCGAAGGGGTGGACTTGATGAAAGAGGGTCAGGATGTGGAAATACTAATCAATACTCAAAACGAACAACCTCTCACTTGTGAGCTCCCACCATTTGTGGAGCTTGTGGTTACATACACTGAGCCAGGTATAAAAGGAGATACTGCAAACTCTCCAAAAAAGCCCGCCACTGTCGAAACAGGGGCTATTATTACCGTACCAATCTTTATTCAACAAGATGAAAAAATAAAAGTAGATACTCGCACCTACGAATACGTAGAAAGAGTGAAATAGTTATAAAAATTATTTGTAAATTTATTTTTTTATAAATTTCTTTTAATAAATATCATTTTTGAGTTTGGTAGTTATTCTATTCTACAAAACTCCTATTTTTACAAAAATATTTTCCCTAAAATCGCATTCATAAAACAATATTTACCCTCCAATAAAGCAAACATGGAAAGCAAAGAGATTCAAAAATTACTTGATTTTATAGCTCACTCACCTTTGGATGAGGTAAGCATTGAAACTTCCGAAATAAAATTAGCAGTGAAGCGATATGGAGCAAGTCCTATTCAGCAAACAGTTTTCGCTGGTCCAGTAGCACCAGCTCCACAACCAGTGGCGGCACCGACACCAGCTGCACCCGCTCCAGCTCCAGCAGCCAAAGTTGACAATCTTATCCCTATCAAATCGCCAATGATTGGCACTTTTTATAGAGCAGCTAAGGTTGGTGACTCTTCGTTTGTTGAAATTGGATCCGAAATAAGCAAGGGTAAGACTTTGTGTATTATCGAAGCCATGAAGCTTTTCAATGAGATTGAATCAGAAATTGATGGAAGAATCGTTCAGATTTTAGTAGAAAATGCCACACCTGTTGAATTTGATCAAGTATTATTTATGGTTGAGCCAAATTAGAAACATCTTTCAAAAAAGTTCAATTGAAAATAAGTAAATATTTAAAATATTAGCAAAGTGTTTAAAAAACTACTCATTGCAAATAGAGGGGAAATTGCCCTCAGAATTATTCGTACTTGTAAAGAAATGGGAATCAAAACGGTGGCTGTCTTTTCAACCGCCGATAGAGAAAGCCTTCACGTAAGGTTTGCCGATGAAGCTGTTTGTATTGGCCCTCCCCCAAGTAGAGATTCCTATCTCAACATCCCAGCCATTATTTCAGCAGCGGAAGTTACCGGTGCTGATGCGATTCACCCTGGATATGGATTTTTGTCTGAAAATGCCGAATTTTCAAGAATCTGTGCTGACTATGGAATCAAGTTTATCGGTGCAACAGCCGATCAAATTAACTCAATGGGTGATAAAGCAACTGCAAAAGCCTCAATGAAAGCTGCTGGCGTGCCAGTAATCCCTGGCTCAGATGGACTCATTGATACCATAGAACAAGGAAAAAAAGAGGCGAAAAAGATAGTTTACCCCGTGATTATTAAAGCTACAGCTGGTGGCGGGGGTAAAGGAATGAGGATTATTAGAAATGAGGAGGAATTTGAAAAAAATTGGAACGATGCCAAAATGGAAGCGGCAGCCTCCTTTGGCAACGATGGAATGTATATGGAAAAATATGTAGAGGAACCTCGACATATTGAAGTACAAATAGTGGGTGATCAATTTGGTAAAGTTTGTCATTTATCTGAAAGAGATTGCTCTATACAAAGACGTCACCAAAAACTTTGTGAAGAGACCCCATCACCTGTAGTTACCCCTGAATTACGTGAAAAAATGGGAGAAGCTGCCATTAAAGGTGCTTCTGCAATAGGCTATGAGGGTGCTGGAACAATAGAGTTTTTAGTAGACAAAAACAATGATTTCTACTTCATGGAAATGAACACCCGTATTCAGGTGGAACATCCTATTACTGAAGAAGTTACGGATTTTGATTTAATTAAAGAACAGATAAAAGTAGCTGCTGGAATACCTATTTCTGGCAAAAATTACCTCCCAAAACTTTTTGCTTTAGAATGCCGAATTAATGCCGAAGATCCTAAAAATGGCTTTAGGCCTTCGCCGGGCAAAATCACCAATTTACACTTACCTGGTGGGCATGGAGTAAGGGTGGATAGCCATGTGTATACAGGCTATACCATACCTCCCAATTATGATTCTATGATTGCCAAAATCATCGTTTCTGGCCAATCCAGAGATGAGGTATTATTAAGAATGAAGCGAGCATTACAAGAATTTGTGATTGAAGGAGTGAAAACAACCATTCCTTTCCATATCAAATTAATGGATGATGAACG
>JAZKGO010000206.1:4803-27762 GCA_040385875.1 Bacteroidota bacterium | reverse complement strand
CTCAATATTCTCACCTTTTGCGATTTCTTTAAAATTAGATTTGGACAAAAAGCTGAAATTTTCTCCGCTATTTTAATTGTACCCTCCTACTTTAGTTGGATTACTGCTCAATTTGTAGCGATGGGTGTACTGATACAAATTATAGCAGGAACTACCCTCATGCAAGGTATTATACTGGGATCAATCTTGGTGATGCTTTATACCATAATGGGAGGTATGTGGTCAGTCTCCATCACCGATTTTTTGCACAATATAATATTAATTATAGGCTTAGCTATTTTAGCCTATCTAGTTTTTGAGAGCGCTGGTGGTTTTTCAAAAGTAATTTCAAAAACTTCCACTGGCTTTTTTAGACCCATACCTGTCGATTTTTCGATTAAAAGCTGGACTAATTATTTGTTTGCATGGATTACAATTGGCCTTGGCTCCATCCCACAACAAGATGTATTTCAGCGAGTTATGTCTGCAAAAAATGAAAAAGTAGCGATGAAATCTTCCATTACTGCTGGTTTCCTTTATATTACTGTGGCCTTATTACCTCTTTTTATTGGTTTGGCAGCGACCCAAATTTATCCTGAGCTTTTAAAAGGTGATCAAAAAATGTTGATTTTAAACATGGTCATGAAATTTACGAACCCATTGATGCAGGTTCTATTTTTTGGAGCACTTATTTCAGCGATTATGAGCACGAGCAGTGGGGCGATTTTGGCTCCTGCCTCAGTAATTGGTGAAAACTTGATTAAACCTTTTTTTCCAAAAATTTCAGATAAATCACTCCTATTTTGGATTAGAATCTCAGTAGTATTAGTCACCATAATTTGTATTCTAATGGCCTCCAAAAGGCAAAATATCTATGAATTAGTGGGTGAATCTTCCGCATTTAGCTTGGTATCATTGTTTATCCCCATGGTAGCAGGCCTTAAATGGAAGCGGGCCAATGCTTCAGGTTGTATCCTTTCAATGGTAGCTGGCTGGCTATTCTGGTTCTATTTTTATTTATTTCCGACTGATTATCCCGCTTCACTTTTTGGCCTTATAGCTGGTTTGATAGGTTTGATTTTGGGTACATTAATCGGTGAAAGATATCCTAAACCTCAAGTAAATTAAGGTTTGGTTTTCAATTCGAAGTCAAGGTTAATCTGTATTTTCCTTTTCAATATTTAATACCAAGGCTGGTCAATTTTGCCAAGATACACTGGCCCATTCTCATTTCTCAATACCTTAAATAATTCCCCAGCAATATTTGGATATAGTTTTATATTTACCAAATCAGAGATTGACATCCATACTAGCTCTAAAGCTGAACATTCATTACTGTTAATAACTGGTTGATTTTCGGCAATATAACTTTCGAAAATCAGGTGTAAAACCTCTTGCTTGGTATTGTTTTTTGAAGCCTCAGCAACCAGTAACAATTTACCAATGGTGATTTTCACTCCCAATTCTTCCCACATTTCACGGGTTAGAGCTTCAGAAATAGTTTCTCCTTCGTCATGATTGCCTCCTGGTATATTATAAATACTGGTCCCATTGTATTCATAACGCAACAATAATATTTGATCATTTTTTCTAAAAATAGCCCCTGGTCTAATTTTCATGCTCATATAATTGTTTTTTTAAAGGTAGCATGGAATCGCCAAATTGTTTTCACAGAGTCTCACAGAGTCTTTGGCCTTTGGCCTTTAGTAGTTTGTTTACAATCAGTCAAAGCCGATTTCATGCCTATTCTGTTTATTTCGCAATTTAATATGATTTTAACTTTTTCAATAAAAGGAATTTATAATTTCAAGAAAATAATTATTCATTTAAATAGATCTTAGTATGAAATCTTCCACTAATTCAAGAATTTTATCAATTGCAACAATTTCTGCCTTGCTATTTTTGGCCACCTCCTGTAGATTTGGCCTTAACGACCCCTATCCAATTGGACAATCCAATGAAGTAATTGAACAACAAATCCCTCTGAATAATTTTGATGCAGTTGAAATCGGCAACGCATTTAAGGTTTTTATTAGAAAGGGAAATAATTTTTCGATTATAGCCCATGGGGATCGATTGGATGTTCAAGAATTAGAATCTTTCGTTACAAATGGTCAATTAAAAATCAAATATAAAAAACATAGAAATGTTCGATTTGAAATGAGTTTTTATATCACTATGCCGTATTTTAAAGAGGGAAATTTTTATGGGGCTAGTTATGCCGAAATAGATAATTTCAATGAAAATAAAATATCGCTAGAACTAAGTGGTGCCTCCACCGTTTTTGTAAATAGTGATGCCAAAAATTGGGATGTCGATTTATCCAATGCTTCTATTTTGGAATTATTAGGACAGGGTAGGTCAATGGTTTTAGATGCTTCTGGTGCCTCAAAATTAAGGGCTTCAAAATTATTCCTCAATGAAATTGATTTACAATTATCGGGGGCAAGCTTAGCGAATGTTTTTGCCGATAATGAAATAATTGGAAGAGCTTCAGGTGGAAGTGGTGTCAGTTTTAGGGGCAATCCATTCGTTGATATCCAATTATCTGGTGCTTCATGGGTAGAAAGAGAGTAAACATCGAGATTTGGCAAGATTATTGATTTAACTTTACATAGCATCTTTTTGAAAATCAATCAGTTATGAAGTTAATTTCAATTATTTTACTTTCTGTGATAGTATTGGAACTTTCGGCGCAAAACACCAATATTACTAGCTTATACGAAGGACCTTTTGAAGACGTGGTGAAAGAATCAAAAAAGAGCAAAAGGTTAATATTTTTAGACTTTACCTCAAAATCTTGCAAATCATGCCTGAAAATGGAACAAGAAGCCTTTGCAAACAAAGCTATAGCTGAAAAGCTGAATGACGATTATATTGTTTACAAAGTAAATATTGAAGATTTGGAAGGCAGAAAATTGATTCATAAATATGAAATTCGAGAATTTCCTGCTTATATAATTTTGGATTCAGAAACTAAAATAAAAGGAAAGATATTAGGGTTTTATCAAGCGCACCAATTTTTAAAGGAAATAAATCGATTGGCGATCGATACTTCACAAATAAAACCGATAAAAAGAAAGAGGAAACTCTTTGGATAAAATCAGAACCTAAACTATGATTCATTTTTTGCAAATGGTCTCAAATGGCCTTAACTTTGCAATATGAATTTGAAAAATGATTTGCTGTTGAGAGCCGCCAAAGGCCAAGAAGTAGAGCGAGTGCCAGTATGGATGATGCGTCAAGCTGGTCGCATTTTGAAAGAATATAGAGCAGTGCGTGAAAGTGCTGGCAATTTTATCAATCTTGTAAAAAATCCTGAATTAGCCGCTGAAGTAACCATCCAACCAGTTGATATATTAGGAGTGGACGCAGCTATTATATTTTCAGATATTTTGGTAATTCCTGAGGCAATGGGACTACCTTATGAGATGGTTGAGAAAACTGGACCGTATTTCCCTAAAACTGTTGAAACGCTAGCCGACGTAAATGAACTCCGCATAGCTGATGCGGAATCTGATTTAGGCTATGTATTAGAAGCCATAAAAATCACGAAAAGAGAGCTTGCTGGTCGTGTTCCATTGATTGGTTTCTCTGGTGCACCGTTTACATTATTTTGTTATATGATTGAGGGTCGAGGATCTAAAACATTCTCAAAAGCAAAGAAAATGCTTTTCACCAATCCAGAGCTATCCCATCAATTATTACAGAAAATCACTGATTCGACTATTAATTATGTAAAAGCGCAGGTCAATTCGGGTGCTGATTTAATACAAATATTCGACTCATGGGCAGGTGTGCTTTCTCCTGAACACTACCGTAATTTTTCAATGCCATACATAGCCCAAATATGCAAAGCCATTGATAATGTGCCTGTTACAGTTTTTGCAAAAGGTGCATTTTTTGCCAGAAAAGATATGAGCAATCTTGATTGTGAGGTGATAGGACTCGATTGGAATATGGATATTGCCGAATCAAGAGCGATTATTGGCAGCAATAAGACTTTGCAGGGTAATCTTGACCCTTGTGTGCTTTATACCAGTTTTTCAGAAATTGAAAAACAAACAAAAAATATGTTGAGTCAATTTGGAAAGCAACGTACCATTGCCAATTTAGGGCATGGGGTGTATCCTGATACGGATCCTGAAAAAGTAAAATGTTTTATTGAAACAGTGAAGGGGTATTAATTAGAGCCTTAATAAAGCTCTAAAACCTCACAAGCCTTTCTGGCGGCATCTTGTTCGGCTTTCTTTTTCGAATGGCCGTTTCCAATACTAAATGGCTCATCAGATTCATTAATCTGGATGGCTGCTGTGAATTCTTTATTGTGATAAACTCCTTCCTCAGTCATTAACCATTTCAGGTTTTTTCCTTCTTTCTGTGCCCATTCAATTAATAAACTTTTATAGTTTGTATTATTTTGAATGAGACTGTCTAAATCAAAATGTGAGGAGAGTAGTTTTTTTATGATAAATTTTCTTGTGAACCTAAAGCCTTTGTCGATATAAATAGCCCCAATCAAAGCCTCCATGGCATCACCATACATACTTGTGCGTGACATGACCGTCTTACGATTGTTTTCAAATTCAATCAAATCATTGAGGCCCAACCTTTTAGCTAAATTATTTAAAGATTCTCTATTCACGATTCTCGATCGAATATCAGTCAAAAATCCTTCATCTTTATAGGGAAATTTTTTAAAAAGATACTCAGCCACTACCATTCCAATTACGGCATCACCCAAATATTCCAGCCTTTCGTTTGACTCTCTATAGCCGTTTTGAGAAACATTTTTGGTGACTGAAGTATGCAAAAAAGCTAATCTGTACAATGAAATATTATCAGGCTTTTCTCCAATTATACTACCAACTGCCTTCCGCAACGTTTTATCACGTTCGGAATCTATTGAAAATATATTTACAATTGGTTGAAACAAAGTCGTTTTTGAGTTATGAATCATGAACTATAAGTGATAAGCGATTAGCGGTAAGTTATTTTTAAAATATTAACTCAACACTTTTCTCTCATCACTCATCAATATTTATACTTTTCTAAAAATAAGTGACGCATTATGGCCGCCAAAACCAAACCCATTTGATAGAACTGTTTCGATTTTTCTTTCTTTAGCCACATTAACAGTCAAATCCAATCGCTGATCAATCTGTGGATCAGGAGTAAAGAAATTGATGGTAGGTGGTATCAATGAATTTTGCATGGCTAAAATTGAAGCGACTGCCTCTACGGCCCCCGCTCCACCCAAAAGATGTCCTGTCATCGACTTTGTGGACGAAATACTCATTTTATACGCATGATCTCCAAATAAATCAACTATCGCTTTCAACTCCTGAGGGTCGCCAATTGGGGTGGAAGTACCATGAGTGTTGATATAGTCTACTTCTTCTGGTTGAATGCTTGCATCCTCCAGAGCGTCTTTCATAGAAAGCAAAGCACCCAAACCATCGGGATGAGGAGCCGTAATATGATAAGCATCAGACGACATCCCTCCACCGATCAACTCGCAATATATTTTGGCCCCACGGGCTTTGGCATGTTCATATTCCTCCAAAATAAGCGCACCTGCCCCCTCTCCTACCACAAAACCATCCCTATCTAGATCATAAGGTCGTGAAGCGGTTTTAGGATCGTCATTCCGCTCAGACATGGCTCGCATGGCTGTAAAGCCTCCCACACTAGCACGTGTAACTGCTCCCTCAGAACCACCCGATATACATAAATTGAGCCTTCCTAATCTTATGAAATTAAAGGCATCAATCATGGCATTGTTAGCTGACGCACAGGCAGAAACTGTAACATAATTCACCCCACGAAAGCCATATCGGATAGAAAGCTGACCTGACGCTGAATCTGCAATCATTTTTGGAATAAAGAACGGATTAAACTTTGGGGTTTCGTTATTTTGGGTATAATATATCACTTCGTCCTCAAAGGTTCGTAGGCCTCCTATACCAGAGCCCCAAATTACTCCTGCTTTATTTTTATCAAATTTCTCTAAATCTAATCCTGAATCCTTCAATGCTTCGTCACCGGCCACCACCGCATATTGGGCAAAATTATCCATTTTGCGGGCCTCTTGTCGTGGAATAAAGTCGTTCAAGTCAAAATTTTTAATTTCACAAGCAAACTGAGTCCTGAATTTCTCGGCATCAAACTTGGTTATGTTTGCAGCGCCTGAAACGCCATTTTTAAGTCCTTCCCAATATTCCTTTACATTATTGCCGATAGGAGTGAGTGCTCCTATACCTGTTACGACTACTCTCTTTAAAGTCATCAATTAAAAATTTTGGTTTTTATAAATTTTTGATACAAAATAACTAAAATTAATTATAATTATATTGTTTTGTGGGCCAACAAATACTAAAAATCTTAATTTATTTATTTAAGATTTACTTTTGAGGTTCAAAAAGATTTCAAAATGACATTGGTTTAAAATAAAAATGTGTTAACCTAATTTTTAAAAAAATTAAATTAACACATTCTTCACGAAATCAATTCGTCTTACTTCACGTTTTCTTCTAAATAAGTTATCGCTTGGCCTACAGTTTGAATATTTTCAGCCTGATCATCTGGAATAGAAACATTAAATTCCTTTTCAAATTCCATAATCAATTCCACAGTGTCAAGTGAGTCGGCACCAAGATCATTGGTGAAGCTCGCCTCATGTGTAACTTCTGACTCTTCAACACCAAGTTTTTCTACGATGATGCTTTTTACTTTCGATGCAATTTCTGACATTTTTTTACTATTTTAATTATAAAACTTTGCAAAGATGGAGGTTTAAATTGAATTATTCAAAAATATTTTTAGTGAAATTGAAATATTCCAATTAATATTTTTAATATTCTTATTAATTACTGGTATTTTAATATAGATTCTAAATAATTTACAAATTAATTATATTGCAATCTATTCAAACAGGAATAAAGGTAAAAAGTTTGCAATTTTTAAAAACATAAAGAAGCCGCCCCCAATAAACCTGCATCATTTCCCAGCGAGGCTTTTTTCAGCACTAATTTTTCGAGATAAGCTGGTGTAAGCCAGTAGTTTAATTGCTTATTTACGGCGGGCAAAATAAAATTGTAACCAGCTGAAAGTCCCCCTCCAATAATAATTGTTTTGATATCTAATATTCTAATAAGAGCCACCAAATTATCTCCTAGCATTTCACCCATTTCAGTCAAAATGGCAAGTGCTAATGCATCGCCGTCTTCAGCTGCCACAATTAGCTCAGTAGTTGAGATAGAGCCATCTGATTCAAGGCTAGTTGGTTTTGTCCATTCGGCTCGCATTGAATTGGCCATATCAAGCAATTCTTTTTTACCAATATTTCTTTCTAAAACCTTACCATTTCTGGAAGGTAAATGACCCGGCTCCATTGCATTGCCATCACCACCTAAAAATATTTTCTTGTCAATGATGGCTGCCCCACCTACCCCAGTTCCTAAAGTGATAAAAATATAATCGACTGGTAGTTTTTCTTTTGAAAAATAAAACTCCCCTAGAGCTGCTGCATTGGCATCATTTTCCATAAAAAAAACAATTCCGGGAAATCTGTCTTCCAAAATTTTGATGAGCGGTGTACCGTCAATTTCTGGTATTGCTGTAATTTCCATCAAGGTCCTGCGGTCACGGGTAAGTATGCCCGGCAGACCAATACCTACTCTTTTTACATTTTTATGCTCAAAAAGTTGCAAATCGATGGCATCTAAAAGTCGATCAATAAAATGCTTTGATTCACGCCAGCGCAAGGTATCATGGCTTTGAAAATTTGTAATTGTTCCTGTTTGGGCATCCACTATGCCCATTTTTACATTCGTACCGCCAACATCGATACCCAAATATTGTGAATCTGCCATTTGTGTTTTTTAATTTATTTTGGTTGAACAATTGCTCAAATTTCAGCCAGACAACTATTCCCAAAATAAATAACGATCAAAAATCTTATCTATATTTTGAGGGAAATAAATGAGTTATTGGAAGAGTAGACAAATTTAATAAAAATTTGTCTACTAAAAAAAGGGCAAAAAAAAAGGTGAAAAATTGCTTTAACACCTTTTAGTCATAGTCTAACTATGTTGTTGTAATCACTTTATCTACGATAATTTAAAATATCCATAGCTTATTTCTTAATTTTCTCTTTCACAAAAACCCCAGCGGCATCAAAATATACTTCATAAGTTTTTGAACTAAGCGTAAACTCTACTTCGAAGGCGTTAATAACTCCATCCTTTGCAAACGACTTTGCATAGATAAAAGCATAACCAGCATAATTGGAATCAAGATAAGTTATAGCTGCTGCTGGGACTGCTGTTTTTTCAATTTTTACAACAGTAGTGCCATCCTTACCACGGCCAGGCCCATTAGACTTACCTACTCCTCCACCCTTTCCATGGCCAGGTCCCATTCCTGAGTGATGCCCAAGGTCTCCTTCACGACTGCGAAGAAACACCCCAGCCCCGTCAAACATCAAGCCTATTTCAAGATTGTCAGCAGTAGTAATGCGTACTCCATAGCCCTTCACCACTCCGTTAACAGAAAAACTAATCGCATCATCAAAGGTATAATTGGGATAGGTTGTGTCTAAATAAGTTTTTATAGTTGCTGGTAAATCAGCTTGAGCTACTTTTACGCCAATCCCATTATGCTTTCCTTTGCGTTCAACGCTAGTCAAAAACTTGCCTGTTGCATCAAAATGAATATGATAAGTAAGCTCATTGTATTTAAGATCAACCACATAACCTGTTATCACACCTGCTTTATCTTTTTTCTCTCCAGCTCTGATTAAGGTATAACCTGGATAAGTAGTAGTGAGATAATCCAACGCAATGGCTGGCAAGGCGGCTTCTTCTATGCTTGCAGCTTGAAAAAGCAGCTTTGCATCTTTGGAAATACCTACAATTAATTCGTCTTGTTTTACATTAAACTCGGCCTCAAATGCAGTAGGAGAAACCTCCGAATAGGTAATATTAGTCGCATTAGGATAAGCAAGTCTCAAAGTGCTCGCTACGGCATCGCTAACCACAACTGACTGGTTATCAGGCGAAATCGATTCATTTTTATTACAAGAAGTTAAATACAAAGATCCTGTAAGAAGCATTAAAAATATTTTTTTCATTATTTTGGAATTTTTAAATTTGTTTAATTAATTATTGACTCAAATAAACCCCTGCAGAGGAAGTAAAAGTTTTTACATTAGCTTTAGTTTAATTTTTTAAATCGTTTAGTTAGTCAATTTATTTTAGGGTTCTATTTTTTCCTTTTAGAAAGAGAATCTTTTTTATGAACCGGTAATTCATAAAATCCGAATTTCAATCCAATTGTAGCTGTAATTCCTGAAACTTGACTTGCTTTAATCTCAGAGCCTGCATTTATAATACGTCCATTTTCCAACTTTGTTGCTATTCTATAATTTACTCCTCCAAATATTTTCATAAATCGAAACAAATTGGTTTCTAAATTTACTCCTAGCTGTAGAATAAAAAATTGACTATTTGAATGATTAAAATTTGGCCCATCATGATTTGTTCCTCTTCTTATGTAAGACGGACCTCCATAACGATAATTTAAAGTATCGTTATTTGCAAAACCAGTACCTATTATTAAGGGAATACTCGCATGAACTTTTGAATTTGGTTTAATGGTATATTCCAACTTAATACCACCATATCCAATATTTAATAATTCTTTTTGATTATTGGGATTCCCAGTTATTTGGCCCGCAAAACCTACTCCAAATTTTTTATTAAATAAAACCATAAATGAGCCGCCAGCAAGTGGTGCAGTTTTTTTATCTAATGTACTTACTCCCAATTCAGGAGAAAAAAACAAGCCGATGGTATTAATTTTCATTTTTTTTGAGTCAAAAAGGTATTCCGTAGCATCATTGATTTTGCCTCCTGAATTATTGGATACATCCACCTGAGCGTAACAATGATTAAGGAAACCAACAAAAACAATTAAGAATACTATACGATATTTCATAATGAATAAAAATTAAAGATTTGAATAGATTACGAATTGAGATTAATTAATGTTGTCTTTAAAAGACAAAAAATAAATAAAACATTAATTATATTTATAAATAATAATGGCAGGCAACGTTTGCAATTGACTGACCGTAAAGTAAATTATATGAGTTAATTATAAAATTTGAGGCCTTTATAAAATAACTATTTGAGTTTTGAATCAGAAAATATCGAAGCATTAATTGATTCTTGCATTGCTGGGATTCAATCATCGCAAAAGGCATTGTATAAAATGTACTTTGGCTATGGTAAAAGCATATGCCTAAGATATTCTTCCAACCGAGAAGATGCCGAGGAAGTACTAAACGATGGCTTTATGAAAGCATTTAAGCATCTATCTAAATACGATAGATCGAAGTCGTTTAAAGCTTGGTTTCGAACTATTTTAGTGAATACTTGCATCGATTTTTATAGAAAAAAAGAAAAGATTAATTATGAATATGACGACGTACATTATGAGGGAATATTCTATGAGGAGACCGCATTAGACAGGCTAGGTGCTGAAGATATTTTAGAAATGGTGCAAAAGCTTTCTATTTCCTATCGAACTGTTTTTTTAATGTACGCTGTGGATGGCTATAGTCATAAAGAAATTGCTAACATATTGAATATAAACGAAGTAACATCTAGGACCAACTTTCTTAAAGCTAGAAATAAGCTTCAAGTAATGATTAAAGAAAGCTATCCTAAATTTATTAATCAACCGGGTTTTAATAATAAACTCTATGAAAACTGAAAGATTCGAAGACAAGATTCGAAAAAAATTGGAAAGTATCGAACCCGTTTTTCAGGAAAATGACTGGGTTCAATTCAACGAATATTCTACGGCTAAAATAGCCAGCACTTCAAGTATTTTTAAAGGCACAATATTTAAAATTGCTGCTTCTGTTGCTTTAGTGGGCACATTATTTTTAGGTATTTCTCAATTTATTTCCAATAATGATTTGGAAAAAAAAGTAGCCAACTTAACTGCACAAAATGAACATTTATTAACAAAACAAAAAGAATTAGAAAAACATATTGCCAAAAAAAATAATATAGATTTATATAATTCAAATAGTACTAGCCAAGCCCTTTCAAATGAAAAAACTCTACTAAATATTGAAACCTCCACTGCCGATCAACTAAAAATTGTTGCAGGTCAAATCTCTAAAAAAGGTAGCCTAATCAACAAAACTAAATCGATTGACAATCCTGAATTTATTGCTAAAAACGGTAATTCTTCGGCTAATAAAAAAGGAGATTTGTATTTTGAAAATAAAAATAATAGTGCTAATAAAAGCAACTTTAGCACACACGATAATGTAAAATCTAAAAATATTGATTCTGATTATTTAGCTTCGGGTAAATCAAAAAGCAATTCTAATAACGGCTTAGTAAGCATTAATACAAATGAAAGCTCAGATGTAAATTTAGTCAGTATCGATAACAAATTAATTTCTAATAAATTAATTTTCAATGAATTAACTAAAAAAGGGATCCAGATTGACTCCAATAGAAAGCTATTGAAATCACTTTCAAAATCAGATTTTGCTTATTATAGACCAGTTGATGACCAAAATAAAAAATTATATTTCACCTTAGCGGACGCCTATTTTAGAACAGGAATCTCAGCGAATGCGGCCAAAGGTTTAGTGAGCATTGGGCTTAATTCTGAATTATTTTTTGACCAAAGAATTAGCTTAAAAGTAGGAGCGAAAAAGCTGAATCTTACTGGCCAAAATTATAAAACCGAGCTTAATTTTAAAGTGATAAATGATCGTGAATTTAGAGATAAATACAATGTAAAAGTGCCTTCTACAAAAGCTATATTGAATATTCGAGAAGATTTTGAAATTTTGGCAGTACCAATTAATTTAAGCTATTACCAACCTTTAGAAAACAATTTGTTTTTAATTGGCTCAATTGGAACCGATTTAGATATTAGAGGTAAAAAAACTATTGAATTCAATTATAATAAAGCTCCTTTTTATGTAGTAGGGGCTCCCAAAGAAAGCGAGATGGATTTAGATAAATTGATTCAAAAAACGGAGAAGAAAGCTTTTAATAATATCAACTTATCAGTAGGAGCTGAAAAACGCTTTGGAAAATTAGCATTACAAGGTAAAATAATTGATCAGTTTTTGGTCAAAAATATTGATTACCGCAACAAAAATTCAATTGGTGCAGAATTAGGAATGTATTATCGGTTTTAATGAATTGGATTAAAAAAATCACCTTTATTCCAATTGGGTCGTGTCTTGGATTGTGCCACAATATAACTTACCAAAAAGTTGAGTTGAGCAAACTTTCTGCCGGCTGCCCAAACAAAACTATCATTCACCTCATCAGAAGGTTTATGATAGTGATTTTCCCTAAATATTTTTACTTTTTCGGCCAACCCCAACGCTGGATTGCTGAATTTGTAGCCGTATTTAATATGCAAAGCTGGAATGCCTCCTTTAAGAAAATTATATTGGTCACTTCTTACAAAACGGCCTTCTGTTGGCTCGGGGTCGGTTTCCACATAAATATTAAGTAATTTAGCAGCCTGTTCAACAGTTTTTTGAAGACTGCTATGCTCGGCTCCCAATGGAGCGGCCGATTCAAATGGAGCGATAATGGTGGGCATATCAGTATTGATATCAGCCACAATTTTGTTTTTGGGTACGGTAGGATTTGCAACAAAATAACCAGAGCCTAATAGTCCCATTTCCTCGGCGGTCACAAATACAAAAAGAATAGAACGCTTAGGTTTTACTTTCATTTCAGAATACATTCTGGCAATCTCCAAAGAGCAGGCAATACCTGAAGCATTGTCATGCGCACCGTTATTGATAGAGTCTCCATTGACAGGCTTGGTAATTCCTATATGGTCTAAATGCCCTGAGTGTATCACATATTCATTCTTTAATTTACGATCACTCCCTTCAATTTTACCTATCAAATTATAACTAATTATATCATTAAAAGCACTTTCGTATTGTCCATGAATAGTACTTTTCATAGGCATACTTACATATTGACCATTTTCCAATTTTTGCCATATTTTATCAAAGTTATCTGTTTCAGCATTCATAATTTCTTTTAAAGCTTGTACTGTAATTCTTCCCATCAATTGTATTTTACCCCCCACATGATTGGAAGAACTTACCCTCAAACCTTGATCGTTGATGGACGCTTTAATCCCATCCTCCATAGTTGATTTTGCTAAAACTTTAAATTGAGCGACACTATTTGCATAATTACATAATAAAACACCTATTGCTCCATTTTTGGCTGCAAAATCCTGATAGGTAGCATTATAGGTCAAATGCCGTTTCACGTTTTCAGATACATTTTCAGGTGTTTTTCGCATAATTACCACAATCTTTCCTTTTACGTCTAGTCTATTATAATCATTGAAACCAAACTGTGGGCTGTCAAAACCAGCCCCTACAAATACCAATGGAGCATTGATGGTAATTGATTTTTGTTCGGGGTGTGGGAAAATAATGAGGTCTTCTCCCAAAACCAGATTTTTAGTTTTTCCATTTTGAAAATCAACAGTAATGGAGGAATGATTTTTCACTAATTTCGAATTCCGAAGTTGAACTTTCTGAAGATAGGAATTCTTCTCGCCCGCTGGGGTGATGTTCAGACTTTTGAACTGATTGACAACATAATCAACCGCCATTTGATAGCCTTCTGAACCAGGATACCTACCTTTTAATTGATCGTCAGCCAAAAAGGTAACATGTTTCTTAATTGCGTTAGAATCTATTGATTCTATTTGCTTGAGAATGGATTTGGGTACTGAGTATTGTGAAAAAACATTATTTGAAAGTAAAAAAAATAAGATAAATGATAGTCTTGTCATGAAGTTAGATTGAATTTTATACAAAACTACTAAAAAATGGCTAGTTAAGTCAAAATGGAATAAGCAAAGCAGGGTAATTACTACTTAAATTAAAGTATATTTTTTTGATTTTCTTTGATCAAACCCTATCTTTATATCAACAGATTATCCCTCTATAAACATGAAAAAAAGAACGTTTCTAAAACTTTCAACCGCTTTATTATCAGCCCCTTTACTATCAACAATGTCTGCCTGTGAAAAAAGAGAAAGACTCAAAAATTGGGCTGAAAATTTTACTTATGGCACCGATGACGTAATTAACCCAAAAACGGTTGCGAAATTGCAAGAAAACATTGTAAAACGATCTAAACTTCGCATATTGGGCACCCGCCATTGTTTCAACACCATTGCAGATAGTAAAGATTGTTTGATTTCTACCAAAAATCTATTTAATATTCTTTCAATTGATTATAAGGCCTCGGTCGTTACTGTACAAGGAGGTATAAAATATGGTGAGCTGGCGCCTTATTTAGAGAAAAAAGGGTACGCTTTGCATAATTTGGCCTCATTACCCCATATTTCAGTGGCAGGTGCCTGCGCCACAGCTACTCACGGTTCTGGAGTAACAAATGGTAACCTTTCTACCGCAGTAGTTGCGATGGAAATTGTAAATGCCAAAGGTGAAATCGTTGTTTTATCAAAAGAAAAAGATGGAGAAAAATTTGAGGGAGCCGTAGTGGCTTTGGGACTGCTCGGACCAGTCACAAAAGTAACTTTGAAGATGGAAAAAACTTTCGCCATCAAGCAAGATGTGTACCAAAATATGCCAATGGATAGCCTTAAAGCTAATTTTGATAAAATAATGGCGGCTGGTTATAGTGTAAGTTTGTTTACTGACTGGCAAAATAAAAACATAAACGAAGTTTGGATAAAAAGTAAATATAAATCAGCTTTGGGTGAGAAAGTATTAACAGACTTTGAGGCCAAGCCTGAATTTTATGGAGGTAAATTAGCCACAAAAAATCTGCATCCAATTGCCGCATTAGGTGCTGAAAATTGCACTGAACAGATGGGTTTGCCTGGTGCCTGGCATGATCGATTACCACATTTTAAAATGGGATTTACGCCGAGTAGTGGGAAAGAATTACAGTCAGAATTTTTTGTAGATAAGAAAAATGCGGTAGCTGCAATTATGGCCATTGAGAAATTACATGCCAAAATTGGCCCATTATTGATGATTACAGAAATACGCTCGATTGCCGCCGACAATTTATGGCTCAGTACGGCTTATAAGCGTGATTCAGTAGCTATACATTTCACTTGGAAGCAAGAAACAGAGGCCGTGATGGCTCTTTTACCCGAGATTGAAGCAGCACTTGAGCCTTTTGATTATCGACCACATTGGGGGAAATTGTTCACTTTAGACCCTAAAAAACTACAAAGTAGATATGATAAAATGACAAACTTTAAAGAATTGATTAAAGAGTTTGACCCAGAAGGTAAGTTTAGAAATGAGTTTATTGATAAAAATTTATTTGGCTAATTTTCTTTGATAAAATATTAATCATATAAAATTGGTAATCGAATACAACAATCTATTAAATAAATATTTATAAAATTAATTATTTAGCGAAATACTTAAATTATATGAGAAGCAAAACATACTATTTTTTGATAGGGTGCCTACTAGTGAGTTTCAGCTGTATTTCCCAATCAAAAATTGATAGCTTGTTGCCTGTCCGTGGTTTTAGTATTGGGGCACCCCCATTGGATCGAGTGGATGAGTTTGTAAAGTTTATCGATGAAGAGCTAGCAAGCAGAAAAGTAAATACTTTAATATTATTGGTAGACTATAATTATCAGTTTCAAAGCCACCCCGAGCTAAGAGATTCTGTTGCTCTAAGTGAAGTGGACGTTAAAAAAATGGTGGCAGTTTGCAAGAAAAATGGCATTAAAATAATCCCACAAATTAATTTATTAGGTCACCAATCATGGGCCAGTAAAATTGGAAATCTTTTGAGGGTTTATCCTGAATTTGACGAAACACCTCATGTAAAATTACCTGAAAAGTATATATGGCCCAATCCCGACAACCTTTACTGTAAAAGTTACTGCCCGCTACATCCAGGAGTTCACAAGGTGGTATTTGAGTTAGTTAACGAAATATGCGACGTTTTTGAAGCGGATGCCTTTCATGCAGGTATGGATGAGGTATTTTATATCGGTGATGACAATTGTCCAAGATGTAAGGGTCGTGACAAAGCTTCTTTGTTTGCCAATGAAGTGAATACAATTCGAAACTTTTTGGCACAAAAAAATAGAAGATTATGGATATGGGGTGACCGCTTGATTGACGGGCGCAATACTGGAATTGGACTATGGGAAGGTAGTTATAACAATACACATCAGGCTATTGATAATATAGTACGGGATGTAGTAATATGCGATTGGCATTATGAACGCCCAGACCTAACCTCGATAATTTTTGCTTATAAAGGATTTGATGTAGTTACCTGCCCATGGCGCACCCCAGAAATAGCAATTCAACAATTAACTGATGTACTCAAATTTCGTAAATCAGTTACTAAAGAGGTGAAACCACACTTCAGAGGAATGGTGCATACTAATTGGAGTGGCGCTGTCTCGTTTATGGATGAATTTTATGGACGCAAAATGCCCAAAGATAAAAATACCTCTGTAAATACTTTCAGAGCGTTGTTTAACGAAATCAATAATTTAATAGATTAGGTGTTCTTACTTTTGTTTTTTACTAATTTGATAAAAAAAATCCATTTTCCACAAAAAAATACCGAAATTATTTGGTTTTATTAAATATTATTTTGTACTTTTCAAATACAAACTAACATTAAATACTCAATTCTCATGGAAATGTTCATCAACCTTGGCCGATATTTTTTGGCACTCCCTCTTGCTGTATTTGGTTTTTATAATTTAACTGATGCTACTTCGTCAGTAGCTCGAGTGCCCCATTGGCTGCCTGGCAGTACATTGTGGGTGTATTTTATTGGCGTTTGTTTGATAGCTGCAGCCGTAAGCATTGTAATTGGTAAGTATGCAAAGCTTGCCTCGGTGTTGGTGGCAGTTTTGATGTTGGTATTTGTGCTAACTGTGTACTTGCCAAAGGTAATGGATGGCGACTCAACAAGCATGACTGGATTGCTCAAAGACCTTGCAATTGCCGGAGGTGCTTTGATTTATGCAAGTACACAACCCAAATAAAATGCCCCATTCAAAAAGAACTTTGCCTTATTGATTCTCAAATGAGAGTCAATAAGGCATTTTTTTTTAAAACAATCTTAATATTTTATCTACTACCTCTTATTCCTGTTTTATCTATTCTAGTTGGTGTGTCTACTCCAGAAACAATCGATTGGGTGGCGATTGCTAAGGCTTTAATTGTAGCTACAATATTGGCCATATCCAATGACTCAAATTCATCCTCCACTGAATGGTAAAGTTTATCAGAGTCAATCTGATCAGTTGAAAAACTATGTGCTGGCACACCAAGTCTTGCCAAAGTGGCATTATCAGATCGGTAAAATAAATCTTGTTCAGGGTAAGGATCTTTATTGATGGCAAACTGAGTGCCTTTCAAATTCTTTTGCAAAATATCTCCCAAACTAGATTTTTCGATTCCAGTCATAAAAGCTGAGTTTTTACCCCATTTTGAATCCTTACCAATCATTTCAATATTAATCATGGCCACTATTTTATCAGGATTCATACTTTCAGAAAAATATTTGGAGCCAAAACCACCGATTTCCTCCGCTGTAAATGCCACAAATACCAAAGTCCGTTCATTACTCCTCATTTTTTTGAAATATTTCGCCAATGAAATAACGGCCGTAGTACCTGAGGCATCGTCATCTGCCCCATTGGCAATACTATCGCCTGCCATTGGTTCCATCATCCCAATATGATCATAGTGTGCAGAAAAAATTACAATTTCTTCCTTTTTACTTTTACCTTTAAGCACTCCAACCACATTATTCATGGGAAGCTTTGCAACACTTTGCTGGATATTTACACTTATAGCATTAGCATTTGATTGACCCAAAATATACAATTTGGTACCTGCTTTATCATTTTTTCTACCTAGTACCCTCTGCTTTCCATAATAGTGCTGTGCTTGCCTAAAACTATTTTCATGAAAGCTATCCACTAATATAATTTTGGCTGTAGAATCACGATTAAGTTTTTGAAAATTTTCCCAAAACCCCATATTTTTATCCAAAACTTGGATAGAAGATTTTTCATTAAGAATAATACTTTCCGATTCAGACATTACAATTATCTCATTATCAGTTATTTTATTCCCATTTATTTGAATATCCGTTGCCTTTCTTTCAATTTTTATGGCATTAAAGTCTTGTTTAAAACTTGACAAGTTGTTTAACTTTTGCAAACCAATTTTCTCAAATTCACTTTCTATAAAGGCAGATGCTTTTGCAATTTCTTGCGGCTTTTTTGAATCACGTCCTAACATATCATCTGCCGAAAGTGCTTTGATAATTCGACTGACCTCTTTTTCTTTAATTAATTTGTTTAATTTTTTATCTACTTTTTGGGCAAAAATTGGGGTTGAAAAGAGTAGAAAGATTATTACTATTTTTTTCATGATTTTTTGAGAACTTGACAAAATTATTAACAATAAATAGAGTTACCAACTTTAAAAAAGTTGGTAACTATTGCTTTTAGGAGAGACAAAAATCTCCTAATTCAAAGAATTAATCCATGCGGCAATCTTCGCTGCTTCCGCTTTTGGCATATTAATCATCGGTGCCATTGGGGTCAAATCGGGCCAGTTTTGAGGCTGTGGTTTGTAAATTAATTCCACAATTTTGGCATTAGAATATTTTCGGGCAGCTACTTCTTTATAGGAAGGGCCAACAGCCCGTTCATCCTTTTTGTGACAGGCCAAACAAGTATTTTTAGCTAAAATTGCTGTAGCCTCTTTGTCGGTAATCACTGCAGTTTTTAAGTTTTTAGCTTTTTCACCTGCAGCACTTGGTGCCGCCTCTTTCTTTTGATTATCAGGTGTATTTACTTTACTTCCAACATCTTCCTTCGCTTTTTTGGCTTTTGGTTTGGGGGCTACCAGTGCAATATTTGCCTTAGCTCCCTCAGGAATAGAATTTAAAGTGTAATAAGCCGTTCCATGCAATAAACTTAGATTATCCTCAATGGCTTTTACCGCAGTGGGATTAATTTCATGAACATACCCTTCACGCAAACCATCCACCACTATTCTTACTGTTTTGCCATCAGCAGCTAATTTCGCACCTCTTACCGCATTTTCTTTAATATCCACCATCGGACTGCCATAAACAGGATGATACTTGTAAGTGTAACTACTTACATCATAGCTATTTACGTTTTCTGCAGTTGCTTTATTTACCGGTAAAGTAAATTCTATTTCAAAACCATCTGGCATAGCTTTCACCGTTTTCATCTCAAAAGGCATCTTGCCAGCATAGACCAATCGCTCTAAACTGAAAGGCTCTTTACCAGTGGAACCCCAACCTCGGTTGGTACCACCCACATATAAGGCATTATCATTACCCCAACTCATCCTCAATACACCCGATCGAAACCCGCTACGGAAATCAAACGAGGCACCTTGATAGCGACCTTTTACTTTTTCCAAAAATACTCTGGCAATTTTGCTCATCCCCTGATCACCCACAAATGCCTGACCAGTAAAGGGACCAAAATCACCCTTGGTATCATCTGTAATAATTTCTGAAGTACTCACTCCCAAAATACCATGTGGCAACCAAACAGCTGGCGATTTAATGCCCAACCCTGGGTTATTTTTTGCCATTTCATAAATAGTAGTCATTGGCTCATCTTTCACATATTCAGGCTTAACAGCTGGGTTATCTCTTGGATCCACTTTTGCAAAAATCAAATCCTTGCGCATTTTAACTGGCGAGTCAGTAGTATTAGCCCAAGCCAATGATGCTGGATGGCCAAAAAAGTCGCCCTTTTCAACATGGGAAATGAAACCTGAACCCATCCAATCTCCCTGATTATCGCCATAGAAAAACTCACCATCAATCATACCAATTCCACATGGGGATCGATGGCCAGCTGCAAATGGCTCCACTTTCCCATCTTCAGTAATTCTCAAAGTCCAACCTCTTGAGGGGACAAAAGATTTCCCCGCCCACCAGTCTGAATTACCAAAGCCTACATTGCCAGTTACATAAAAAGCACCATCTGGACCCACTTTAGGGCCAAAGCTGTATTCATGATAATGCCCAGAGATTGGCCAGGAAGCAATTGTCTCATATTTATCGGCCTTGCCATCTCCATTTGTATCGGATAGTTTTGTGAGCTCGCCTCGTTGAGCACAATACAATTTGTCTTTGTGATAAGCCAGACCCAATATTTCATGAAGACCTGTTGCAAATTTTTTGAAATTGGGAGTATCTGAATAAGGGTTTTGAATAATATAGACCTCCCCTCTTCGTGTGGAAGCGGCTAAATCGCCATTAGGTAGGGTGACTAAGCCACCTACTTCTAATACTAGGCCTTCTGGTATAGCTATTTTGGCAATTTTATAATAGTCACTTTCAACTGGGCCTTTTTGAGCATAAGTAGCTGAAAATGTGACCAATAGGATAATTAATTTTATGTACTTTTTCATTTTTATTGCTATTTTTTCAATGAATATTTTTTATCTGATTACCAAATGATTGAATACACCAACTCATTTTCTATATTTTTACTCAGCACATAATTGCTCCCCGATGGGTCAATTTTGGCACCTGATACTTTGACATAATAAGCTTCATCTACCAGATAAGTATCTTCACTCAA
The DNA here is from genome assembly GCA_040385875.1 of Bacteroidota bacterium. GTDB lineage: Bacteria > Bacteroidota > Bacteroidia > Cytophagales > Spirosomataceae > JANMZR01. Next base: position 7,077 of record JAZKGO010000206.1, on the reverse strand, counting down.
TAATTTTACTGATTTACCTTCTGCTATTTTAAAGGCAATTGGCGTTGACTTATCAGATTTTTTCACCGTAATTTTCCTTGAAAAATATTTATTATCAGCAATAGAGATTTTGTCCATGATTTCGCTATCATATATTTTATATTTAAAAGTGGGCATATCATTTTCATCCAAATCATAGCCCATTGTTTTAAAATTACTCAAATTCCCAGCTGAGTTTTGTGATACAATGGTAAAGTTTTGATCCAAGTTTAAAACCACTCCTCGAGGTCTTGATGAGCCGTCACCACGGTTGTCCCACATGGGTGAAGTATCAAGAAAATCTCCTTTCCAGATCTGAGCCAATGCACCATTGTCGAGGTCATAGGTATAATGAAGCTTGTTGGGATGCCCAACATTTACTGCATGTGTGAGTCTTTTTACTTTTTCACCATTTTTGTAAATATCTGTAAATGAACGTAATATGGTTACATTATTGGCGTCTAACAGAATAGGGTCGTTAGCTGTGCCTCCCAATACTGAACCCAATGAATGCAATGGCACTGGTCTGAAACCTGGGCCAGCTACCCAAACTGCCAATATTGGTTTCATCCACCCATCCGTTTTGTACACAGTAATTTCCATTGGCACCTCACCTGCAGGCAGTTCAACAGTTGCTTTTCGCTGGTCGTTGGTGTGAGTCCATTGATCGGGAAGCACCTCTTTTCCTGCTATTTTTACAGAATATTTACCCGCAATCTGAAAGGTAAGCTCGTGCTTGCCCGATTCAGGTATCAACAATTTTGATTGATAAATTAAGGCGAAATCATTTGGTTGGGTACTTGCCTCCCAAGAGAGTTTTTCTAGTTTAGACACTTTGTCAGGTCTTTTATTCAAAAAATCTTGGGGCTTACTAAAGGTGCCGTAATAAGCCATGTATTGAATATCTTTAATTTCAGCCTTTTTCCCCACATAATTGGTGATTGACATATTTCTGAAAGCTACTTTTCCATGATCACCTTGAATCATAATAGGGCCTTTTGCTACCTCCATCTCCGAAATTGGTCCACCTGTTGGGCCCGTTAATTCTACATTTTCTTGAATGATTACTCCATTCATTTTCACTAATAACACTTTAGCATTGGCAATTTTTTTACCACTCGCATCAAATTTAGGTGCTTGAAACTGGATGTCCATATGTTGCCATAATCCTGGTGCTAAACAAGTATTAATTCTCGGTGCATGCCCCTCCCAAAGATATTCTTGATCTTTACCGTTTTGATCCTTGATAAATCTACGTCTTTTATAAATTCCACCGCAATCACCTGTATGGGGATTTATGACACCCCAACTATCCAATAATTGAATTTCATAGCGTCCTTGGAGATAAAAGCCAGAATTGGAGTGCTTTGCCATCATAAAATCAAATGAAATATCGGCATCGCCGTGCTCTAGGATAGACTCCAAATTGGCATTATTGCCCGCTACAGGCTGGTTCACCATCACTCCAGATCCTGGTTCTGTAGCAATAGATTCTTCTGAATTAAGGTCTACAGTTACAGACTTAACGATTGACCAATTTGTTTTCCCAGAGTTTTTCCAAAAAGTCATATCATTGAAACTGACTTTTTGTGCAAAATTGCTGAGAGGCAAAACAAAAAACAAACATAAAAAAAGGTTCTTCATCATTTACATTTTTTTAGAATACGGATATTTTAAGAAATAAGGTTTAAAATTAGGAATAAAAAGCTGGATAGCAATACGGGTTTGTAGTCCGGCAAATGGTAGGTATTCTCAAAAAAACTGTGAATTCAATTGTCATAAAATCATTAATTCTTAAAATAGTTATCTTTTTTAATATATTTTTCGAAATATTTAGCAGAAAAGTACAAATTGCTTACTTTTGCATTTTATATACAAATCCTATATTATTTTAATCCAACTAGGACAAATTGCAAAAACTATGTCTTCAAAAAAGATTCAATCAGCACTCATTTCAGTTTTTTATAAAGATGGCCTCGAACCAATTGTAAAATTGTTACATCAAAATGGGGTAAAATTGTATTCGACTGGAGGTACTCAGACCTTTATTGAAGTATTGGGCATACCTGTTACAGCCGTAGAAGATTTGACAAACTACCCATCGATATTTGGAGGAAGAGTAAAAACATTACACCCAAAAATATTTGGTGGAATTTTGTATCGTCGTGATAATCAGGGAGATATAGAAACAGCCAATCAATTTGAAATCCCTTCAATTGATTTGGTAATAGTAGATTTATACCCATTTACCGAAAC
>JAZKGO010000206.1:0-4703 GCA_040385875.1 Bacteroidota bacterium | reverse complement strand
TTAAAAAGAAAGCCAGTTGAATTTGGTAAAAAAATGTTTAAAACGCTGTTGAATGGAGTACTTGAGCAAGATAAAGATTTGGCCACTGAAACAACCGCTCAAATGAAAACTGTTACCACTACTGAACCCACTGAATCTGAATTGAAGGCTTTGGAGTTTGCCTTGAAAGTTTGTAAACATACCAAATCAAATACGATTATCCTTGCAAAAGAAGGTCAACTATTAGCCAGTGGTGTGGGCCAAACCTCACGAGTGGACGCACTTAAACAAGCAATCGAAAAAGCAGCTGAATTTGGTTTTGATTTAAATGGATCAGTAATGGCTTCTGATGCCTTTTTCCCATTTCCCGACTGTGTAGAAATTGCTCATAAGGCTGGTATTCAGGCTGTTGTACAACCCGGAGGATCTATCAAGGATAAAGATTCAATCGCTTATTGTGATGCCAATGGTATGTCAATGGTAATGACTGGAGTGAGGCATTTTAAGCATTAGGAGTAGCTTGTATTTGTTTTGAAAGAACAAATTTTCAATATTGAATTTTCAATTTCCAATACTCAGAGGACTTCATTTTTCTCAATAAACTTATATATAAAACCTTTTCGAAATTAATATTTACCAATTAGGATTATTATAAATATAATTTAAATTGAGGTTATTTTACTTGAAAATTTAGACTTGGCAGTTGATATTCCCTTTGCAATTATCGCTACGAGTTGTTCGTTTTCATCAAAAATACCGTCCAATTTGCCAATAGGCTTTATCATTTCTTTTTTCTTGATTATTTTAATAGCTATTCTACACTCTTTAAGTTCTTTTAAGATGATGCTCATTTTATGAATGAAATCTTTATTTGACTCTGAAGCTTGTACTTCTCCATAATTAAAAGCTGGCGAATGACATGACCTCACTAATTGGCCAGCTATATAGTTGCCAGCTCTTGAATTCGGTAATGCTTCCACTACATCTATCATCCTACATGAAAAATCTACCAATCTATCTTCTAAATCAAACTTTCTCTGTTCTTTCATTATCAATCTTTTGCTTTTTGAGAATTGAAAATTCAATATTGAACATTTTATTATTATTATACTACCAAAAATAGGCTTTTCAAATCTAAAAGTATTGTTCTGCATGCAAGCGAATAATCTCTGCTGCTTTTGAATCAATAAAGTTAACACCAAGCCTTCTTAATACATCCTCGGAATTCATGGCCATTTCATGGTTAATCACAAAAGGAATCTCTGCCTTGATGAAGGGTTGATTGGGAGAAAACCTTTCCGAAAGCTCCTTTTTCTCGATCGTTTGATCCAAAATTTCCTTGGCAAAAACACCGTATTTTTTTAGTAAGTGTTTGGCAATATCCTCTGAAATATTGTATTGATTAACCAAATTGGGCCAAATATCAAACGAATAATTTTCTCCACCATGCAATATTTGTTGATCGGTTTGGCAATGAGATGGCTTTTTCTCCCAAATTTCAGTGTAGATATGATCCAGCGTATCTTTTGCCATTAACCGATAAGTGGTCCACTTGCCACCCATTATGCTCACCAACTTGGTTCTTCGATCCACCTCCACCTCATGATCTCGCACTAATGATTTGGTGTCTGTGCTAAAACTGGCCTGAAGCAAAGGCCTTTGACCAGCAAAAGTGGTTTTCACCTCATCAATGGTAACTTCTTTTTGCAAATATCGGTTGGCATAATCAATCAAATAATTGGTATCAGCTTCGTCAGCAACAGTATTTTCGTTCAAAACATCTTCCGTATCTGTTGTGCCAACCAATACATTATTTTGCCAAGGTATCATAAAAATCACTCGCCCATCGTCCGTTTTAGGAATTAAAACTGCAGTATTACCTTTCATGTATTCGTTGGAAATCACAATATGTGCACCCTTACTTACCCGCATACGGGTTTGTAATTTATTATTCGCCATCAACCGAATATGGTCGGCAAATGGTCCTGTGGCATTGATAAATATCTTTGCTTGTATAGAAAATGATTCGTTGTTAATGTGATCAAAAACCTCAGCCGTTTTAAGGCGCCCGCTATTCTCCCTTTTGCCGAAGCGCCTCACTTCCAAGTGATTAGTGACAATAGCACCCTTATTTTCAGCAGTTTGCACTAAAGCAAGACAAAAACGGGCATCGTCCAACTGGCCATCATAATATAAAACAGATTGTGAAAGGTGCTTAACATTAAGCTCGGGAATTAAGGCAATGGTTGCTTTTTTGGATAAAACTTTACTTGCCGAAATGGTATGGCTCCCAGCTATGAAATCATAAATTTTCATTCCAATTCCATAATAAACTGCTTCAAACCAGTTTTTACATGGGGTAATCAGAGCTAAGGGTCGAGTTAAATGGGGAGCAATTTTAAGTAAAGTAGTACGCTCTTTTAACGCCTTCGATACCATTTGAAATTGAGCCCAGTCCAATTTCTTAACTGCTTGCTCCAAATATCTAACCCCTCCATGAATTAATTTTGTGCTTTTAGAAGAGGTTTGAGAGGCAAAATCATTCTTTTCAATCAAACAGACTTTTAGCCCTCTTTTGGCTGCATCTAAAGCGATTCCAGCTCCAGTTGCTCCGGCACCAATAATGCAAATATCAAATTGTTCAGATTTTAATTTATCAATATTCTGATTTCTATTCATTCAAAAAAGTAGCTTAATTTTATTGCAAGATAATAATTAAACACATATCAAATAATAGAAATATATCCCTCTTACCTTGTCATCTCCAACATTTTGAGTAATCGATTTAACTTAATTACATTTGCTTTTATAAAATCCTATTTTAATCTGAAAAAATAATGTTGCAAACTACGCTAATCCTATTATTTAGTATAGGGATAATCATCCTTTTGAGTGCCAAATTTAAAATAAATACTTTTTTTGTTTTACTTTTTGTGGCATTGGGGGTTGGTTTGCTCACTCAAAATAGTGCTGATTTAGTGGCTTCCATCAAAACTGGTTTTGGGCATACCCTCGAAAAAGTAGGTTTATTAGTGATTTTAGGTACCACTTTGGGCTTAATTCTCGAAAAAACAAGAGCTACCGAAAGCCTTTCCAATTATATTTTGAAAAAAACTGGGCAGGCAAACGCTGAAATTGCCATCACATTGATTGGTTTCACAATTGGGCTCCCAATTTTTTGTGATTCAGGTTTTATAGTTTTGATTGGTCTGGTGCTCAACCTTAGTCAAAAAGTAAAAGGTAAGCACTTAATCTATTGCATTTCTTTGGCTACTTCTTTATTGGCAGTTCATTGCTTGGTACCGCCGCATCCTGGTATTACAGCAGCCGCTGGTATTTTGGGAGTCGACTTAGGCAAAGCAATGTTATTGAATACTCTTTTGGCAATTCCTGCAACTTTGGCTGGCTATTTTTGGGTGATTTCATTTGGAAAAAAAATAGCATTTATAGAACCTGAAATGGTACTAAAAACTAGTTCAAATAATCATTTACCTAGAGCTATTTATTCAGTTTTGCCGATTCTCATTCCTATTATGTTAATAGCCTTAAAATCAATATTGGGAGTTTTTTCAACCGATTCAACCAATCATTTTATAGTAATTGTAAATTTTATTGGCGAGCCTGTTATTGCTTTGCTGATTGGGATTATCATTTGCTACCCTCTGGCCAAATCGCTCAAAACCAGCCAAATAAATGAAATATTTGAAGATTCTATTGAAAAGGCAGGGCCGATATTGGCGATTATTGCAGCGGGTGGGGCTTTCGGAGCGGTTATTCAAGGCTTGGATTTAGGCAAAGTTTATGGAAATTCGATTGGTGAACTAGGCTTAAGCATTTTTGCTCCGTTTATATTGGCTGCCATATTCAAAACTGCTCAAGGCTCCTCGACTGTTGCGGCCATTTCTACCGCCTCAATCATCTTGCCATTGATGGCTAGTCTTGGGCTAAAAAGTGAACTGGACAAATTATTAACTTTAGCTTCAATTGGAGCAGGATCCATGTTGTTTTCTCATGCCAATGATGCCTATTTTTGGGTAATTACCCGCTTTTCAAAAATTACCACCAAAGCCACTTATTCTCTTTATTCTACCGCAACAGTAATCATGAGTTTAACCACCTTGCTTTTTATATTTTTGGTAAAAGTGGTTTTTAGTTAAATGATGATTTTAAGAAAAATGACATTTTTTCTTACAAAACAACCTTTATCAGCCATTTTGTCGCAAAAAACTGGTCGTTTCTAATAATATGCGGACATATTGTCATCACTAAAACTCTTTTTTTGATCTGGCATTTGAATTGTTTAAGAGTTTATAAAAACAATTTAAATCAATTATTAAAAACTAAAAACATAAAACAATGACAACTTTAAAATTAAACAATCGCTATCCATTCTTATTTGAAAACTTTTTCAATGAATCAGATTACTTGCCTAAGACAAATTTCAAAAGCCTGCCTTCTGTAAATGTAGTTGAAAAAACAGACGGGTTTGTGCTAGAAGTGGCTGCTCCAGGATTAAAAAAAGAGGATTTTAAAATTAATTTTCACGAGAACAAACTTACCATTTCAGCCGAGTCAACTGTAAGTAATGAAGAAACAGACAAAAAGTATACTCGCAAAGAATTTAGCTTCAATCAGTTTCAAAGAACTTTCACTTTGCCACAAACCGTTGATGTGGATAAAATTGAAGCAAGTTATGTTGATGGAGTTTTAAATATTTCAATACC
>JAZKGO010000205.1:0-2629 GCA_040385875.1 Bacteroidota bacterium | reverse complement strand
AATCCCATTTTATCACTCATTACCAATATTTCTGACGATCATAAACAGATATTAGGTGAAACTTTGGAAGAGATAGCTTCTGAAAAAGCGGGTATAATCAAAGATAAAGTTCCAGTGATAATTTCTACCACTCAGGATAAAATCGATCAAATTTTCAAAGAAAAAGCGCATTCACATCAATCTGAAATCTATTTTGCCGATCAGAATTACCAAATTATAAATAGTAAACAATATTCAAATTATCAGAAAATTGAAATTGAACCTAAAAATGAGGTTTTGGGTACAAAAACTTATCAATTAGATTTGAGAGGAACCTATCAACGATTTAATATTTTGGGGGTAATTCAAGCTGTAGAAATCTTGAATAAACAGCATTTTATAGTTTCGGATTCGGCTGTTGAACTCGGGTTAAAAAAAGTTATTAAGAATACAGGATTATTAGGCCGATGGCAAAAAATTGGCATCAATCCGTTGATTATCTGCGATACAGGACATAATTATGCGGGGGTTACAGAGGTCTTGAAAAATATCCAACTACAAAAGTTTCGTAAATTACATATTGTGCTGGGTTTTGTTAAAGATAAAGACGTATCGAATATATTAAAATTACTCCCCCAAGGGGCCACTTACTATTTTTGTAATGCTCAGATTACCAGGGCTTTAGAAAGCAAAGATTTGCAATCAATGGCTGCCAAAATTCAATTGCAGGGTTCTTATTATCCTTCAGTGGCTGATGCATTTAACCAAGCCAAGCTAAATGCTGAAAAGGAAGATTTTATATTTATAGGGGGCAGTACTTTCATCGTAGCTGATTTGTTGAAATACTTAAAATACAAAAGAATAAATGGGTAGAAAAAAACTTATCAGAATCATTTCAAATAAAGAAAGAGAAAATTTATTTCAGTCAACTCACCCTGATTTTTTGGATTTAAAAGGTAAATGGAATGCTAATTACTTTCACAATAACAATCCAATCGTACTTGAGCTGGCTTGTGGTAAGGGTGAATATTCACTCGAAATGGCACAACGATTTCCGGACAAAAATTTCATTGGAATCGATCTAAAGGGGGATAGATTGGCTACTGCAAGCGATAAAGCCATTGAATTGAATATCCAAAATGTTGCTTTTTTAAGAACCAACATCCTAGAAATTGAGAGCTTTTTCAATCAAAATGAGGTTTCAGAGATTTGGATTACTTTTCCAGATCCGAGAGCAAGGCTTCGGGACGAGAAAAGGCGCTTGACTCATACCAGATTTTTGAAAATGTACCAGAATATTTTAAAAACCAACAGCATTTTATACTTAAAAACCGATAATATAGACTTTTTTAACTTCTCAATTGAATCATTGAAAGCTTTTGGAATTCAGTCTATTCAATCCACAAATAATCTTTATCATTCTGACCTTAAAGATGTTGCATTGGGTATTAAAACTCGTTTTGAGCAAATATTTACTGATAAAGGATTCTCGATAAATTTTTTGAATTGCATTTTTAATGCGAGCTAAATATCAGTGTTTAATCAATGAAAGTTGCAATTACATAATTTTGGACAATAAAAAAAGGAAGACCTTCGCCTTCCTTTTTCTAAAATATTTAATATAAACTAGCTAATTAAACCAGCAAAATATTTTACAGTGCGCACCAATTGGCTTACATAACTCATTTCATTGTCATACCAACTTACAGTTTTAACTAATTGATTATCTCCAACTGTCATTACTTTAGTTTGAGTAGCATCAAAAATACTACCGAAGTTAGTTCCAATTACGTCAGTACTTACAATTTCATCCTCTGTATAGCCATAAGATTCGTTTGAAGCATTTTTCATCACTAAATTCACCTCTTCAACAGAAGTTTTTTTGTTAAGAATAGTTACCAATTCAGTTAAGCTACCAGTAATAGTAGGTACTCTTTGTGCACCACCATCTAATTTTCCTTTCAAATCAGGTAAAACTAGTCCAATTGCTTTTGCAGCACCAGTACTATTAGGAATAATATTGGCAGCAGCAGCCCTTGCTCTTCTCAAATCACCTTTTGGGTGAGGGGCATCTAATGTATTTTGGTCGTTAGTATAGGCGTGAATAGTAGTCATTGTGCCCATTGCTATGCCAAAATTATCGTTTAAAGCTTTTGCCATTGGAGCCAAGCAGTTAGTGGTGCAGCTCGCACAACTGATAATTGTTTCAGAACCATCTAAAATGTCATGATTTACATTAAAAACTACTGTTTTTAGATCACCAGTAGCGGGAGCACTGATTATTACTCTTTTAGCGCCAGCTGTTAAATGGGCAGCAGCTTTATCTTTATCAGTAAAAAATCCTGTACATTCTAAAACAACATCTACATCATGAGCACCCCAAGGTATTTCTGCAGGATTTTTTTGAGCGTAGATTTTAATTTCATCGTTATTTACAACAATACTATTGTCAGTATGTGTTACATTTTGATTGAAGCGACCTTGAGCACTGTCGTATTTTAATAGATGTGCTAATACTGATGGGCTAGTTAAGTCATTTATTGCCACTACGTCAATTCCAGGCATGTTATATATCTGTCTGTATGCCAATCTACCTATTCTACCAAAGCCATTAATTGCTACTTTTACGTTCATATTTATTGAATTAATT
>JAZKGO010000204.1:25508-27195 GCA_040385875.1 Bacteroidota bacterium | reverse complement strand
ACTTTCGAATGTGCGCATTGTCACGACCATAAATACGACCCAATTTCCCAAAAAGACTATTATAGCACCTTTGCATTTTTTAATCAAGTGCCTGAAAAAGGTATATTTGGGACCATTGATGCCTCTTTTGCCGACCCTCCCAATATGAAAATCACCTCCTCGGATGTGAATAGGCTGTTAACATTTATCAACAAAAAAGATACTGCGAATGTGATGGTAATGGTGATGAAAGATAGCTCCAAGGTACGACCAACCTATATTTTGAATCGGGGAAATTATGACATGCATGGCGATGTAGTTGGAGTAGGAATACCCAAATCAATTTTAGCATTTGATACCAATAAATATGAAAAAAATAGGCTAGGGTTAGCCAAATGGATGCTTAATCCAAAAAATCCGCTCACCTCACGTGTGTATGTGAACCGCATTTGGGCTCAGTTTTTTGGAAGAGGTATTGTAAAAACTTTGGGCGATTTCGGGATGCAGGGCGAGCTACCTACTCATCCCGAATTATTGGATTGGTTAGCAGTTGATTTCAAAGACAATGGATGGAATATCAAGCGATTAGTAAAGCAAATAGTGATGTCAGCTACATATAGGCAAGCCTCCTACATTACTGAAAAACATACCAGCATTGACCCTGAAAATATCTATTTGGCAAGAGCAAGCCGAATTAGAATACCTGCCGAAAATGTAAGAGACCATGTTCTGGCCAGTTGTGACATTCTAAACGGTGAAATTGGTGGACCCTCCGTAAAGCCTTACCAACCAAAGGGGCTTTGGGAAGTAGCTACTTCTGGCCGAGGAACATTATCAAAATATGTACAGGATCATGAATCAGATCTTTATCGGAGAGGCATGTATGTGTTCATTAAACGGACTGTCCCTCCTCCATCAATGCTTATTTTTGATGCTAGTAATCGTGATCAATGTGAGGTGCAGCGAAGCCGAACCAACACTCCGCTACAAGCTTTAGTAATGATGAACGACCCACAAATATTGGAAGGTGCAAGAGTAATGGCCGAAAATTTGATGGTTGAGAAAATGTCATTAGAGAACAAATTAGAAAAAGCCTTTAGAAAAATTATTTGCCGAAAACCTAAACAAAAAGAATTGGATATATTGGCAAAATTTTATGAAACTGAATTAGAATATTTTAAGAAAAATTCGAAAAAAGCGGATATGATGCTAAAAATTGGAGAGTTTAAAAAGAAAAAAAGTGACAATAAAATGGAAACTGCGGCTTTTATGCAAACCATCCAAATGATATTCAATATGGAGGAGGCGATAATGAAAGTGTAAATTGTCTAAATCAGGATTTACAGGATTTCAGGATTTTTCAAAATTGCTTTTAGTTAAATAATCCGTCATAAAAAGATAATGCCGGTCGACATTTGCAATGTCGACTATAGATAAAAAGGATTTATAATCCTCATAAAAAGAAAATTATGGAAAATGAATTTTTCAAAAACCGCTTAAACATTACCCGCAGGCATTTTTTGGGCAAAACCGCCGCTGGAATTGGCAGCATGGCGTTGGGTTCATTGATGATGCCAGGCTTATTCAAAGGCAATGGTGAAGATGCTTTGGAACAGCTACCATTGGGTATCCCACATTTTGCTCCAAAAGCAAAACGAGTGATTTACTTGTTTCAAAATGGTGCCCCATCACAATTAGAGTCGTTTGA
>JAZKGO010000204.1:18492-25408 GCA_040385875.1 Bacteroidota bacterium | reverse complement strand
AGAGGGCGAGGAAATGGCCAAGGTGTTTATTCAAAACTTTGGACAAACGGCTTTTTGGATTCGACGCACCAAGGCGTAGTTTTTAGCAGCGGAGAAGACCCAATTTTGTACCTCAACGACCCAGAAGGAACCGATAAAATGGCTCGAAGGCGTATGTTGGACAATTTGGCTGAATTAAATCACCTGGGTTTTGAGGAAAACGGCGACCCCGAAGTGCAAGCAAAAGTACAGCAATATGAAATGGCCTACCGTATGCAAACGGCTGTGCCTGAGCTTACTGACCTTTCCAAAGAACCCGACCATATCATAAAAATGTATGGCCCAGAATGTTTGGTACCCGGCACTTATGCGGCTAATACATTATTGGCCAGAAAACTTTCTGAATCTGGCGTGCGATTTGTTCAGCTTTATCATCAAGGTTGGGATCAACACGGTGCTTTGCCAACAGAAATGCCACTTCAGGCTGAAGATGTAGATAGAGCATCAGCGGCTTTAATTACTGACTTAAAACAAAGAGGTTTATTGGATGAAACTCTAGTAATTTGGGGAGGTGAATTTGGAAGAACTAACTACTGTCAAGGCAAATTTACACCTGATAATTACGGTCGTGACCATCACCCTCGTGCCTATAGTATTTGGATGGCCGGTGGCGGTGTAAAACCTGGAACTGTTTATGGAGAAACTGATGAATTTGGTTATAATATAGTGAAAGATCCTGTGCATATTCATGATTTTCATGCCACAGTGATGCATTTAATGGGTTTAGATCATGAAAAATTGACTTACAAACACTTAGGCCGAAGGTATAGACTTACCGATGTTTCAGGAAAAGTAATTTCGGGATTAATGGCTTAGAACAGAATTTTATATTTCCAAATCGCCTTTCCTTTAAACTTGGCTCTCATTTCGCAAGTTAAAATTGGTAGAATGAAAAAATAGAAGTCAAACTGTACTAAAATGGAATAATGAATTTGTTGCCACAAATCAAGGTTTCTGATATTTTTAAAAAATGAATTTTCATAACATTTGTTGAAACTTTATGATAGATTATGATGGCAAAAACAAGTTAACTATTTCGTTATTTGTTATTTATTTGATTGCATTAGTTTGGATATTGCTATTTAAGTTAGGTGCACAATTTTCGTATATAGAAAATAGGGAAGTTAACTTCATCCCTTTTGGAACAACTTTATTAAATGGTAAAATTGATTTTATTGAAACCTTTATGAATATTGTGATTTTTATACCACTTGGTATATATAATGGAATCTTTCTTAAAGGTTGGGCTTGGAAAAGGAAAATTTTCTTTTTCTTCTTAATCAGTTTAGTTTTTGAAGCAATTCAATTTATTTTTAAACTTGGAGCTTTTGACATTACTGACACCATTACCAATACTTTTGGTGGGACAATTGGATTAATTCTATTTATTACCATTGAAAAAGGTTTGAAAAATAGTAGTAAAGCACAAAAATTAATCAACATAGTAGCCACAATAGGGACATTCTTAATGATTTTATTTTTACTATTACTCAAGACAAACAACCTTTGGATAAGATACCAATAATATTAATGGTTGAAAACATTAAACCTAAATCTAATAAATGCTCAAATTCTATAAAATTTCTTCTTATTTACTTCTTTGTTTAAATATTCTTCTGATTTTTTTATTGATTTTTGAGTCAAAAGTGAGCTTGCCTTTGGCAATGAGTCCATTGGGTCGTATGCACCCCCTCCTATTGCATATCCCGATTGGGTTCTCCGTCTTTTTAGTATTGCTCTATTTTATTAGAAATGAAATCGATCAAAATAGTTATCAAAAAATCAGTAAGTTATTATTGACAATCACCAGTTTATCGCTCTCAATAGTAGCCTTAATGGGCTTTTTCCTATCAAAAGAAGGTGGTTTTGAAGAAGGTGATTTAGGGATTCATAAATGGACTGGCGTTGCCTCTAGTATATTTAGTTTTGGATTAATTCTCTTTTATGATAAAATAAAATTCCACCTAAATAGCTCAGGATCATGGACTTTACTCATATTTTTGATGGTGGCTGGTCATTTTGGTGCCTCCATCACCCATGGCAAAAATTATTTATTCGAAGCCATTGAATCCAAAAAAACTAAACCAGTATTTACAGAGGCCAACAGTTTATATTCGGCAGCTGTTTTCCCAATTTTAGAAGCTAAATGTATCAACTGCCACAATGACCAAAAATCGAAAGGGCAATTGAATATGAGTAGTATCCAAAAAATACTAAAAGGCGGTAAAAATGGCCCAATTTGGAAAGCTACAGATGCATTGAATAGCCATATTATTCAACGAGCTATGTTACCTATCAATGATAAAAAACACATGCCTCCAGTTGGAAAGTCACAACTTACCGAACCAGAAATAGCCATTCTAACCAATTGGATTAATGAGGGGGCAGATTTACAAAAAGCCATCAAAGACTACCAAGCAACCTCCAAATCTAAGTTGTTGGCAATGAATACATTAAATACAGCAGCAGTTGTAAAAGAAGAAAAAGTTTACACATTTACGGCAGCTTCTGAAGCCAAAGTAAAAGAAGTAAACACTCCTTTTTGTACCGTTTTTCCAATTGCCAATAATTCCCCAGCCTTAGAGGCCGACTTTTATGTGAGCAAAAAATTTGAAATTAAAAGTCTTGAAAATTTATCTAAAGTCGGCGAACAAATAGTGGTTTTAAATTTGTCAAAAATGCCCATCAAAGATGAAAATATCAGTTCTATTGCAAAGTTTAAGAATCTGGAAAAACTAACTTTAAACCAAACTGATATCACTGGGGCCACATTAGACCAACTTAAAAATTGCAAAAATCTAAACTCTTTGGCTGTATCAGGCACAAAAATAATTGTGCCAAATTTAGAAAAATTATTATCGCACCCCTCATTGAAAGAAATTTTCATTTGGGATACCCCCATTTCTAATCCTCAATTGGAGGATTTGGCAAAAAAATACCCAAAAATAAAGTTTGAAAAAGGGGCAGTTAGTAACCCTAACGAAATATTACAACTCAATCCGCCAGCATTAGTGAATGAAGATTTTGTATTGAAAGGAAGTGCCACAATTGTACTCAAACACAGTTTAAGAAATGTAAAAATTCTCTATACAATTGATGGTACTGAGCCTGACTCCGCTACCAAAAATATTTATACAAACCCCATTAAAAGTGACGGTTCATTAAAATTAAAGGCAGTGGCAGTCAAAGAAGGCTGGTATGCTAGCAAAAAAGTAGCCTATCAATTTTTTAAATCTTCATATACACCAGATTCTGTTTATTTATTGAACACGCCAAGCCCAAAATATACCAAAGGAGGGGGCAAATCATTAATTGATTTGAAAAAAGGGCTAATCGATAATACGGATAATGGTTGGCTGGGCTTTACAGATGACAATTTCAATACCTTATTTGAATTTAAAGAAGCCAAACCTATTAAAAGTGTGACAATAAGCTTTTTGAAAAAATTAGATCCTTTTATTTTTCCACCAACCTCAATTGAAATATGGGCGGGCAATTCAAAAAATAGTTTAAAACTTTTGCAAAAAAATAACCCAAACCAACCTCAGAAAGGGGAATCTTCTGAAATAGTGGGCATTGATTTCAACCTTCCGACTGGCCTTTACAAATATGTAAAAGTGGTGGCTAAACCCATTCAAAAACTGCCTAGTTGGCATGCCGGAAAAGGAAAAAAAGGTTGGGTATTTATTGATGAGGTATTGTTTAACTAATATCGGATAAATACTGGCCCTAATATTCCAGAATCGACTGGCTGCCAACCACTTGCATCGAATGATTTATAATTAATATCCACCATATTAATATCATAAAACTTACGCCAAGGCATGCCTTTCTTATCCATAAATCGAATCCGATTAGCAGAAAGATTGGTCACTTCGATTTCCAATTTGTTTGATTTTTTTAATAGATTTTGGGGTATATTCAGTTGAAATGGAAGGCACCATGAGATACCCAAATCTACCCCATTCAGTTTTACTTTTGCCGACTCCCGCACATCCCCTAAATCAATGAAACCAGCTTTTTTTAGAGCAGCCTGTGGCAATTCAAAATCAATGGTATATTTGGCCGTTCCACTAAAATATTGGCGGGCAGTATCAGAGTTATTAGCCCAAGATTGTAAAGATTTGGCAACATAACTTCCTGGTAAATAAGGCATTCCATTCAAAAAATCAATCTTCCAATTGCCAGATATTTCAATCTTATTAGTAAGTACTTTTTCAGGATTAGAAATTTTAACCCCTTCAACTTTTTTGTCAAAAGTTTCCACAAAAACACTTTGTCCAGCATTTAAAACCAATGGAATACTAATTTTCCCATTATCCAGCTTTCTGAAAGTGACAAACTTTTTACTATTTGTCAATGGGTCATAAAGCTGCACTGAATTGGCGATAGAAGATAAGCTAATCGAATTTGAATGATAACTATTGGCCAAGTTGGTGATAAAATACAAATGGCCCGTTTTTGTTTTTTTGCGAATATAAGAAAGCCCATTTTCGGCAATCATTTCGCTCTTAACATTCTCGTTTTTAAGGCTTTGAATTAAATTTGAACTGACATTCACACCTAAGTTTTGGGCCATTTCTTCAAATAAATCTTGACGTTTTTGCCAATCGTTAAAGCCATTTACTTTCGAAGGCAATTGGTTTTCAAAATATATTTTCAGTCCTTTTTGAGCCATATTTTTAAAAAAAGTCAGCGTCTCTAACGAAAGCACTTCCGTTTTTGGCACCACTACAGCGGTATATTTTTGACCTGCTTCAGTAACGATTTCCTTCCCAACAATTTTCGACTTTGCAATCTGTTTATCTGAAACAAAGTCAAAACTGAAGCCGTTGGCCACCAGATTATGAGCCAATTTTCCCAAACCACCGCTGAACATCCCCTCATTCAAAATAGTATGAACATTAATAGCATGGGTTTGATTATTTGGGCCAGGCTGCTGCCATAAATCATACATCGGTAGGTAGAACAAAATATCATTATCAGCCTTTGAATTTTGCAATAAATTTTGACAATTTTCAATGTATTTATTTAACTGAGCTAGCTCTTTCCAGAAATGAGAATTTTGATTAAAATTGGTTGAGGCATAAAATAACCAACCCGGAAAAGGCTCATTAGGTGGTGTATAGGGCATTCCATGATAAAAAATATGGTTTACTCCGCCTACAAATGATTCATCAATAATGGGTTTTATTTGCGATAGAGATACCTTAAAATGGTTGCCGAGCCAAGTAGCTGTTTCAGACGAAACCAGCTTTTTACCCACCACATTAGCTGGCGAAGAGGCTAATTTTAACACTAAATTCCCTGGTCGTCCAAAGCGACTTTCTTCATAATTTGGGTCTTGCCTGTACAGTGGAATATCGTAGGATTTACTACCAAAAAACTCCGTTTCGGGTAAATCAGTTTGTGCATACAAGTCTAAAATATTGGCTGGTGATCCATGTGCTTCGTTTCTGGTAAGCTTGCCATATTTTTTGGCAAAACCTGTCCAAACCGGATTAAATTCAGTATACAAAAGATCAGAAATGGTTTCGTTATAATCCCCCCAAATGCGCTTTTCGATTTCCGTTTCAGCTTTATTTTTAACCAAAATATTTAAATATTGTGAAATATCATAACCTCTCAATTTTTTAAATTTTTCATAAAAATTAACCGTCCAATTGGCACCATAAGCTTCATACGAATCATTATAAAAGGCCCTAATCGGATAGTTTTTTTTAGAGAAAAAGGTCTCAAATGGTTTTAAATAATTTTGAACCGACTGCTTATCAAAATGATCCACTACTAGCCCTTCGCCTCCTGGTGCGGCACGCTTTACTTTTTGGTTAGTATTATCAATCTTTAACTCAAAAATCCCATTTATTTCATTGATTTTAAATGACTTAGCTGCATTTTCTTGATTTACTTGCGGTCCACCAAAAGGCCAGCCTGAGCCCAAAGTCATATCAATTCCCAGCCCAACTTTTTTGGCTTCAGCGCAAGTATAATCCAACATTTCGAACCATTCTGGGCTCAAATAAGGAATGAAATTCTTTTCCTCCCCTTTCACGCCATAAATCGGGATAATGTGCATTCCCCCAAAACCAGCCTCGGCATAATCTGCCAAATTTTGTTTGATGCCCTCTTTAGAAACTGCCGAGCCCATCCACCACCAATAAGCCCATGGCTTGGCAGTATTGTATTGTGAATGAGCTAGTTGTGCAACTAATAACAATAAAAATAGTATTTTTTTCATTGGGAATTCTTGAAAATAAATTTAAATAGCTATAAATATATTGGCTAATCTTAAAGCTTTTTACCTAATAATTACGATATCGTAATTGTATGGTGAAAAGGGGAAAAACCTGCAAGGTAAATTGTAGGCGCATCCATTGCCGGCAAAGCTCCTCTTAATTGTAATTGTTTATGGCTTATAATGCCATTTCCAATATTCAACTGATCGTGTGCGACCGTATAACTACAATTTCTTCCTGAAAAAAGGTAGGCATTTTCCCTTTTTACATATTTATCCACACCAGAAAAACTCCCACCACCTCTTAAAATTAGTTCGATAGAAATCGGTACATGCTCCGTTCCTGTGATCTCAATTTCAATTTCCACTCCTTCCTCTTTTTCAGAAATTTTCACAGTAGATTCGAGTTTTTGAATTTCACTTTGTGGCCGTTTGTCTTTTGGCATTTTTTCCCAATCTCCATTTTTATCAATATATTTTTTGTGAATAGGCTGATAATAAGGCCCTTCTAATGAATTTTTCAAAACCCATTTCCCTTCAATATTTTCAATTTTTTCAGATTGAAATTGCCCTTTTCCAAAAAAGGAAGCTGCAATTCTCATCCCTTGCAAAATGGCATTTCGTTTATGGAAAGTAAGAAAG
>JAZKGO010000204.1:0-18392 GCA_040385875.1 Bacteroidota bacterium | reverse complement strand
CTATTGGAGGCCTCCGTCACCACTTCGCCATTGGGATGTACATAAAATAAAGTCATCATGAGATTTCGGCGGACGGGCTCCAAAAGCTCAGGTTTGTTAAGCCCTCTTGCCATAATAATCAAGGATCGATTAACAATTGGTGAGTAGGAATTAGTGCTTTTTTCGGTAAATTGCCCATCCTCATCAATATCAATATGCTCGGCTAGCCATTGTTCAATTCTATTTGCATAACGTTTATCTGGCAAAATTTCATTCAATCGGGTCAAAGCAGCGCAAACCACCCATCGATGATTGGGAGTATGAATTCCACCAACAACTAATGCTTCACCAGCCTTAATCAGGAAACTTTTGAGTAGGTTAATTAATTTATCGGCAGATTCAATTTTCGATTTCACCAAAAATTGATAAGCGGGCACAATATTTTCCAATACAAAAGCAGTATCTGGGGTGGAATGAAAATTGGTCTCTAATAAATCAATCGTCCCATCACTATTTTGAAAATTGAGCATCGATTGAGCCGCTTCTTCTAAGTTTTTTAATATATCTGTCGACTGAAAATAAATTGATTCAGCACAGGTGAACAAAGTACTAGCTCTAATTATAAATCCACTGGTGCTTTGAGGGTTAGGAATTTCGGCCTCATTCATATAGCCACCAAAATATTTGTTAGATACATCGCTGACTTTTAATACTTTATAGTTAATGAGGTTATTGTCATTGATTTTTATCCAATCAAGTAGCCATTCAGGTTTTTCAATGAATTTATTTTCAAATACTTTAAAACCCAACAAAGGAATAGTACCGATTGAAATGGCAGCTAATGATAGCGCTTCTCTTCTTTTCATCAAAAAATAAGGTTTAGTATTATTGGATAAATATATCAAAGTTTAGCCTAAAAAGTATCATTTATAAATCATAGATCAGCCAAAAAATCTTGTATTATCTTGTTGAAAATGATTGAACAATAAGAAGCTAATCAAATTGTTAATTTCGCATTTTGCCGATTGAGCCCTCAGTTGTAGATACTAATTCGTAAATAAATTGGGGCTCTAAACCTGGCTCTTTTCTATGAGAAACGTAAATGATAGCCGAGTCGGTTTCATTTGCAATTTTATTAATTAAACAACTCACTATCAAGGCATTACGATCGTCCAAACCTGCTGTTGGCTCATCTAAGATTAGCAAGGGAGGGTGCTTCACCATGGCTCTGGCTATCATGGCCAATCGTTGTTGGCCAGCGGTTAATTTATAAAAAGGTGTTTTTGCTAAATGCTGGAAATTGAGTAGTTTTAGCCATTCATTGGCCAACCTCATCTGCCGCTCTGAGGGCAATTTGTAGAGTCCAATCGAATCAAATATTCCTGATACAATCATGTGCTCAAGACTGGTGTTACGTACAAAAAGGTTGATAATGGAAGGAGTAAAATAGCCTATTGACTTTTTAAGGTCCCAAACAGACTCACCTGACCCTTTTTTGAAACCAAAAAGTGTGATGTCTTGGCCAAAGGCTTTAGGGTTGTCGCCAATTATCATCGATAATAGCGTTGTTTTTCCAGCTCCATTAGGACCTAATAATTGCCAATATTCTGATTGGTTTACTTGCCAAGTTAAATCAGCAAAAATGGTTTTTCCAGCATACTTCACTGTTACATCTTTGAAGCTTACCAATTGCTTCTCATCGGTTGAATGCTTCTGAATGGGCTCGGGAATTTTTTCTAAAAAAATATCATTTTGAGACTCTTTTTTCAACCGATTAAATCCATTTGTATTTTCGAATATTTCAATCTTATTTTTATCATCAACCACTATATATTTTTCAATAAATTGCAGGAGGTCATCTCTTCTATTTACCAATTGAATGATTTTGATTTTAGTGGATATTTCATCTAATTGAATGGATAATTTAGCCTGAGAATCAATATCCAAATTGTCAAAAGGATTGTCAAGTACCAGATAATCAGGATTTTGAGAGATGCAGTAATTCAATAAAGCTTTCTTTTGCTCACCGCCAGAAAGCGTGGCGATACTTCGATTCTCATTGAGATTAAGGTCAATTTTTCCAAATCTATCTTCCTGCTCAATAAAATCTTTCAATACTATTTCAGAAAATATTACTACTTTTTTACTGACTACCTCCTCAATAATTTTCCCCTCCAAAAGGCTCTTTAATAATGATTTTTTATCTGAATTATTTGTTAAAAAAATTGCCCAATGATTGTCTAATGCCATTTCTAATTTGGTGTTTCCCGAAAACAAAATTAGGGTAAAATTTAAACAATATTGATTGTTGAATAAATTAAGTAATTTGCGTTTCAAAATAATCTAAACTCAATTCAAAAAAATGAAAAAACTATTGCTCATTTCCTGCCTATTTATTTCGATAAATTTTATAGCAAAATCACAGACCAAATCAGAAATGATTGTGCATGATTTGGAAACAAAAAGATTTGCCTCATTAGTCAGCAAAGATTTTGATTTTCTGGACCAAGTTTTTTCAGAAAATCTAGAATATCTGCATTCAAATGGCGCAATGGATGATAAATTGAAATATATGGACGGAATAAAGTCAGGAAGGGTAAACTATTTAGAACTCACGCCAGAAAATTTTGCTACCAAAGAATATTCCAAAAATGTGGTCATTAATAGAGGGAAAGTAAAAATAAGAGTAAAATCTGGCACTAATGAAGGGGCGCCATTTTCTGTTTATTTTACAACTGTCTATTTGAAAGAAAAAGCAGATTGGAAATGTATTTCTTGGCAAGCTACAAGGTTAACTAATTGATTATCAACAAATAAATTAATTTAACACCAATCGTGGGAATCGCATTGACTTACCGTCGAATACCAAAAGGTCGTCAATTTCTAATTTGAAATAGCTGTAAAGTGGTGATTTCTCAAGGTGCCTAATGATTTCTTTTTTGTTTCGTGCATTCATGGTAATCCAACCTTGGCCTCGCTCGGCACTGATGGCGTATTGATCAATCACCCCTTTCAAAATCAACGAATTGATATAGGCTCTATGAGCAGGAATATGGCTCATGAAATTGCCCTCAATCGTAAAAAATACTGAAACTTGGTATTTGTTCATAAAGCAATTTACAAAATTTGTTTGAGTTCTAACAAATGATTTATCATGCTTTTTTCATTAACCACTAAATTATTTTTTTTTGTATTAAAATAGATGGCATCAATGCCTGCATTTTGGGCTCCTAATATATCCACTTCATAATTATCACCTATCATAACTGACTGACCAGCAGTGGTATTGGCCAAATTAAGTGCAAAATCAAATATTTCCTTTTCAGGCTTTCTTGACGCCGCTTTTTGAGAAGTAGTGATTGTTTTAAAGTATGGATTGATGCCAGAAGCTTCCATTTTTTTGGCCTGATTATCCACCATTCCATTGGTAATGATGTGGAGAGCGTATTTGGGCTGAAGGTATTCCAAAACTTCGATGGCCCCTTCAAACAGATAAGGTTTGTTTGGGCTAATATCCATATAAGCAAAGTGAATTTTGTCACAAATTGCCTTCGCCTTTATCTCAAATACGTCAAAAATTTCTCGAAATCGCCGAAACCTTAACTCTTCAGCCGAAATTTGCCTAGTATCATAACAGTTCCAAAGCCTATTATTAACAAGGTGAAATTGATTGATAAAATCGTCAAGCACTTTGATTCCTAAATCTGGAAGGTTAAAAGCTACAAAAATTTCTTGGAGAGCCTCCTCACAATTACGATCATAATCCCAAAGCGTATGGTCAAGGTCAAAGAAAATATCAGTTTTATTACCTAACAATTTAGATGGGGACGTTAAATCTTCAAATAATTTAAAAATTGGGAAACAGTGGTAAAGCTTTTGGCAGATTATCTTCTCCAAATATTTTTCGATCCGAAATAAGGCCTTTATTAAGCTCTAAAAATTTGGTAAACTTTTCAATTTCTTCCAGCATCGGGTTAAAATTAAATTGCTTAATATGGTACGATTCTACGTAAACTTCTTTGAAGTCTGTCACCAAATAATCCAACTGACTAATTCCTTTGTTTCGCAAGCCTAAAAGATATAAATTCTGAAAATTATTGCTGTATTTACCTGGCTGATAGCTACTTGTAGTTTTCAAGTCAATAGCTCTCCCCTCGCCCAAAACATCAACATAGCCATAAATTTCTACATTTTGCACAACAAATTTCGTAAAAACCTGAGTCTTATATTTAGCTGGCATTTTGGCCCTGATTTTGTCTAAAATAAGCTCAGGAAATGCCTCCTCCCCTTTCCCAGTAATCACTGCATTCTCAAAATTGATTCCCTTTTGTTGTGGATCTGAAACAGGTTTTGAATCCCTATTAATACTGGCAATCATCTGCTTAAAATTCACAAAAAGGGCACCATTTACATCTGCTACTTTTCGTGAAAAAAGTGAAAAGGTATTTAGGAGGGTAGGATAAATATGGTACATAAAAATGTAAAACAGATGAATGCAAAATGTAAAACACAAAAAAGGATAAACGTAGGAAAGGCTATTTAATCAGAAGAGAATTCGCCTTTACATTAAAATTTTTACCTATACCATTTTCATTTTATTAAAATATCCTAAGCCTTTCAACCACTTCATCTTCAACTAGATGGCTCTGTACTATCTCTTTTACATCCGTCAATTGCACGTTGCCGTAAAAAACACCTTCAGGATATACTACCAAAGTGGGACCCTGGGCGCAGCAATCCAAACAGCCAGTTTTTTGAGCCCTTATTTCTTGCAAAAGCCCCCTTTCCTTCAATTCTTCTTTGAAGGCATCAACCAGTTGATGGCCATGAGTGGAGCCGCAGCTTTTTTTAGGTAGCTCCTTGTCATTGGTACAAATAAATACGTGTTTTTTGAATTTCATTCTAATTTGATTGTAAATTTTGGTATTTGCAAAGATAGTGATTGAGTGGCTAGGACACAAAGCGAATACCTATCAGAGGGATTATAAAAGTAAAAAAATGAGTATTTGAATGCCAACTATCAAAAGATTGAAACCATTCCAAATATTTGATCGTATATTTAAAAAAGATAAAATATTATTTGGAATTTTCTAATAATTAAATCAAAATAATTGGCTTTTTTCAAGAAAGTGGTGTTAATTTATGTTAATGATAAAATATTTTTAACAAAACACTTGCAAGATAATTTATAAAAATGATACCTTTGGCTCAATAAGATATTCTACACACCAAAAAAAACCTTTACAGCACAATATGATATAGAACTCTACGTTAACCAAATAGTTTATCAAAATGGCGAAAATCCAAGTTAACGACTCCGAGTTAATATCTCGATACATCAAAGGTGACGAAAAAGCTTTTGAAGGTTTAGTGCTCAAACACAAGTCGAAGGTTTATACCACAATTTATTTAATAGTTAAGGATTCGGATACTGCCGAAGATCTCACGCAGGATACTTTTATTAAAGCTGTTGAGATGCTCAGATCAAGGCGATACAATGAAGAAGGTAAATTTTTACCTTGGATACTTCGAATAGCACATAATATGGCTATCGATCATTTCCGTAGAGATAAACGCTACCCCAATACTGAGTTTGACGACTCTGCAAATGCATTCAATAGTCTTAATTTTGCCGAAGATTCGATAGAAACGATTACGGTAAAAAAAGAAACTTATGAGCATTTACGCAAGTTGATTAAGCAATTACCTGATCAACAACGAGAGGTTTTGGTGATGAGACATTATGAGGACATGAGCTTTCAGGAAATTGCCGATGCAACAGGAGTAAGTATTAACACAGCTTTGGGTAGAATGAGATACGCATTAATTAATTTGCGTAAATTGATGACTAGCAAAACCCCAAGCATCTATGATACAAACTTTTACCCACAATGATCTGATCCGTTATGCCTACAATGAAACTACGGAAGAAGAAAACCAACAGATTGAGGAGGCTCTCACCCAAGAGCCCGATATGTTGAATTATTATCTCAATGTACTTGATTTACAATGTGCATTATCGGCTGATAAGATGGAGCCTTCCAAGCGAACGGTTCAAAACATTTTAAGCTATTCTGCCAATCATCAACTTAGTCAAATTCGAAGAAACTAATTTCTTCGAATTTGACTTTTTTATTTTTTATGAAGAATCCTCTTTTGATATAGTGGAATTTATCAAAAAATTCCTAGGATTTCTATTGAAAATGTCATAGCCATTATCCCATTTTAATAAGACGATTCTTGCTCCGTTCTAGAATTTTATCCCCCCAATTCTTTTTGACCCAATTTAGATTGAATATTTCTATTGAGTTTAATACCACCAACTAATAGGCTTATAATCAAGAATTTATAATTATCTCACAACCAAATTTATTTTATTGTTGGTGAAAATCCATTGATCATACCGTTTAATCATTATTCAATAAAGTAAGGAAAATTGATGCTGTAATTGTCGGTAAAAGAGTTTACTTTACACTGTATTTTTAGATAGATAAGATAATGGTAAATTCTGGAAAAATTGTACTCCTCTTCTCAATATTATTATTGAGCAATCTAATCAAAGCCCAACTGGGTATAAGTGCTGCGGACGGTTTTATCCCCGATCCAAAAGCGATGCTGGATGTGAGTAGCACTACAAAAGGCCTACTAATACCGAGAATGAATACTATCCAACGTACTGGAATAGTGAGTCCACCAATTAGTTTAATGGTTTTTGATACGGATGTAAAATCTTACTGGTATTTTAATGGAGCAGAATGGAAAGAGTTAGGTGCTGGTGGGGGCACCAGTATCAACGCTTGGAATCTTTTAGGCAATTTGGCCGTAGATGAAGCAACAAATTTTATTGGAACTAGTGACGGAATAAATTTAAATTTTAGAACCGGCAATTTGCAAAGAATGCAAATTGCTAAAACTGGTCAAATTGGGATAGGTGCTAATTATTTAAGCAATTCAAAATTATACGTGAGCTCTAAAATAGATGAGGGAGGAGGATTAAACGAAAACGGGATTTTATCTGAAATAAGACTACCTTTTAATCCTGCCAATCCTGATTTTACCCTTATTAGTTCAGCTGTAAAAGGGATAAATTCGTCAGAAATAAATGGCAAAAAATATGGAGGTTATTTTGAAAGTAATAGCACCAATCCATTATTAGGAAACAATATTGGTGTTTCGGCCATCGCCAAAAATGGCTATGATGGTAATATTGGCTTATATGCGGCCTCAGGCAACAACAATTTGAGCAGTTGGGCGGCACATTTTGCAAATGGCCATGTAAAAATTGATAATACTCTTTCAATCAATACGACACCATCTGCTGGATCGATGTTAGAAGCAACCAAAATTGACACAAAAAATGGGGCTTATTTTAATATGCCCAGTATTGGTAAAAACAATTGGTTGTACATAGGCAAAGTAAATCTTATGAACAAAGATGACTTTATTGGCCTTGAAATAAATACCGAAAGTACGCCGAGCCAGCGGGCTTTGGAAGTACATGGTCGGAGCACTTTCTATGATAAAGTTGGAATCAATACAACCACAGTTCCTGCCGCTTATTCATTGGCTGTAAACGGTTTTATTATTGCAGAAGAACTTCGAATTCAGAACTCAACACTTTGGCCTGACTATGTATTCGAAAAGAATTATAATCTAAAAAGCCTCACAGAAGTTGCCAATTTCATTGAAAAAAACAAGCATTTACCAGATGTCCCATCAGCTAAAATAGTTGAAAATGAGGGTATTATATTAGGCGAAATGCAAAAAACACTTTTGAAAAAAATTGAAGAGTTGACTTTGTATATCATTGACCAACAAAAGCAGATTGATACTTTAAAAGCTTCAGTAGAAACCTTAAAAAATAAATAAGAATGAAAGCAAAGCTAATTTTGGGGCTAGTTTTCATTGTAAATCTAGCTTTTTCTCAAGATAGAAAGCCAGTTCTTGGCGCAGATTTCAATAAATATGTGGCTGAAATGGAAGCATATTATGCAAATAGAGATAAGGGAAGAGGCTCTGGCTATAAGCAATATATGCGGTGGCACCATGAAATGGCCACCAAAGTTGGAGTATCAGGCCTAATTAAAAACTTTGAGGCCTTGAATCAAACAGCCTATGATAAATCAAAGGTAATTTTTTCAAAAAATACTAAAGTCCAAGCTACGCATGGTCTTTGGGAAGATTTGGGACCCAGTGACTACTACAGCTCTGATGCTGCCTCAAACTCCTCATTATGCCGTACTACCTGCATTGCATTTCACCCGACTAATGCCAATATTTTATGGGTGGGAACACCAGTTGGAGGCCTTTGGAAAACAACAGATCATGGTGGCAGTTGGAACTGTATCACAAATGATTTTGCATCGATTGGTATAAGCGATGTAGTGGTAAACCAAACAAACCCAAATATTATTTATGTTTTAACTGGTGATGGGGACTCGGGCCAAACTTCCTCAATTGGTGTTATGAAAACCATTGACGGTGGACTAACATGGAAAAATACAGGATTAAACTTTACGCCTGACCAGAATAAAAACCCGTTCAGTTTAAAGATGAATCCAGTAAACCCTGATATTTTAATTGCGGTATTCAGACAAAATGTGTATCGCACGAGTAATGCAGGAGATACATGGATACCCGTAGTAACAATATCAGATATTACTGATCCAATCGAAGAATGGGCTTGGGATCTTGAATATAAGCCTGGTGACCCTTCAATCGTTTATTTGGTATGCTCCTTAGGTATTTTAAAGTCAATTGATGGAGGCTTATCTTTTAGTCCATCTAATTCAGGCTTCCCAACAGATCCTAGTCACCCCACCAATCCTAAAAATTGGGATCGCCTTTCTGTGTCAGTAAGTGCTGCTACACCTAATGTTGTATACGTGTTGGCTAGTGGTGTACCTGGTAGTGGAATATTTTCTGGTTTATTCAAATCGACTGACTCAGGCGCAACTTGGATTCGTATGTCTAATAGTCCCAATATACTTGGATATGACAATGGGGGTAATGATGCTAAAGGCCAAACTGGTTATAATGTAAGTATGGATGTAAACCCAGGCAATGCTAATCAAGTATTCGTAGGGTCTATAAACTGCTGGAAATCAGATGTGAGCGGTGCAACCGGCACCTGGAGCAGGGAAACTAATTATAATCGGACGTTTGGAGCAGTAGACCCATTTGTTCATGCTGATTGGCATAATATCAAATTTAAAGGAGCAAGGTTATATGCTTGCACAGATGGTGGGGTATATTTTACCGATGATTTTGGAAATAGTTGGTCAGATATTTCATCTGGCCTTGGTGCCACACAATTTTATAATATAGATATTTTAGGGGCAAATTATATCGGCGGAACGCAGGACAATGGTACAAACGAAGGAACAATTGGCAACCCACAAATGCATAATATTGAGGCTGGTGATGGATTTGGAGCTATTTGGCATAAAACAAATTCAAATATTAAGTTTATTACCACCCAAAATAGTATTACGAGGCGACAAGACGGTAATAATTGGACGTTAATCTCGGGTGATGGCCAATTTTGGAATTGTACTTTAAAAAATGCGACTAACACTAACCAGATATTTTTTGGGATTCAAGATAAGACAAAATTAATAAGAGCCAATCCTATTAATGACGTTACTATCAACATGTATAGTTTTTATAATTGCAATAATTCAACATTAGGGTCGGGTCAGTTAATGGGATATTCACAAGGAACAAATAACCCATCGGTGATGTATGTAGCACATTTTTATAACATACTAAAAACTACTGATATATATAATGCAACACCCTCCTCATGGACAGTTTTACCTCAACCAAGTACAGGTATAACCTACGATGATATAATTGTAGACCCAGCCAATAGCCAACGAGTTTGGGTAGTTTGTAATGCGTATGTGGCTGGCAAAAAAGTATATAAATCAATAGATGGAGGTAACACTTGGGAGAATATTTCGGGAACTTTACCAAATGTGCCCATTCTTACAATTGAATTAGTAGAAACAGGTGGCGACAAATTGTATATCGGCACTTCAATAGGCATTTTTTATCGCTCAAGCATTATGGCTGACTGGGTTTATTATTCAAATGCACTGCCAAATGTAAAAGTTGAAGACATAAAACTTACATCAACCCATATATATGCAGGTACTTTTGGCCGTGGTATTTGGCGATCAGAACTGTACAGCTCATGCCCACCTACATTGGCCTTAACCCCTGCCAATGAAACAGTTACAAACATATTTGCGCCAGGCACTCAGGTGCATTCGGCGGGTGTTTCGTTAACCAGCACACGCCAATATACAGGCAGTGTAGGCACCAATATCAATTACAATGCCACCAATTTTGTAGACCTAAAAGAGGGCTTTGAAATAAAAAAAGATGGTTATTTGGAAGTGAAGAATAAGGGATGTCCAGATTAAAGTTTCAATAAACCTTATGCATACTCATCCAAGAAAAAAAGCTGCCAGTAATGTATTGTTGTGTACCGACAGAATGCTCATAAAATAGCCTGATTGAATCACCCGCAAATAAGAAAACATCACTAGATATTACTAAGAATTGATCAATATTTGAAAAAGATAAGTTAGATTGGGTATAACGAATTACGCTGTAAGGCCCTCCACCAGATAATTGCCTTTCAAGGGTTAGGGAATGTGACCCGGCATCAGCATCATCCAAATGAACCTTAATATCAAAATGATACACACCTGTTGATGGAATAGTCAATGTGCCCGTGGCAGGGTTATACAAATCATTAATATCTGATTCCTCATTATTCAATATTGTTATTTGTGCTTTGGGACCAGCTGGAAAAGTTTGAAAATTTGAAATAGCTGGAGCAGTACCAATTACTATTACACCAATTGTGGGTGGTTGCCAAGCTAAATTATTTGACGCATCTTTTTTCAAAACATTGCCAGCAACCCCCTCATTTCCATTGGCTCTTAGTTTGCCTGTTAAATTTATGTCACCCGCCACATCCAATGGGTAAAGGGCTGTACCCGCTCCGATTTTTACTTTACCATCCCCATCTATCGAAAAAAGTCTATTTGTATTATAAAAAATGGAATAGTTTGAACCCACCCCAGGTGAAAATAAATCATATCGATGGGAGAAACTTTTGGCACCACCTTGGCTTTCAAACCTGACCCAACCCCAATTTAAATCATTTGCCAATGTCATTTTAATATGAGATCCAATAGAGCTGTTGCTTGCATTTGTTGCGCCATTGGCTGATATATGTAAATTACCCGTAGGATTGGAAATTCCGATTCCCACGTTTCCTATATTTCCATTGAAAATATCAGTCCCAGAGTTGAGCCAATTATTACCTGCCGATAGCGCATTCCAAGCCATAGTTGTGGAATTATAAAACCAAAATGATTTGGTATCGGTATCATATACTAATAGGCCATCTGTCGCAGTTGCAAGTAAGGCATTCCGTTGAGCAGTGTTCATTCTTGGAATCAATAATCCTTTTGTAGTGCTACTAATATCAAGCATAGCATTTGTCGATGGAGCGAAGCCTGCTGTGCCGGAGATACCCACTTGACACAATGAAGCATTTACAAAAACCAATAAGGTAAAAAGTAGATTAGTTAACAAGAAGTATAGCTTTTTCATTTTTCTAGGTTTAATAATATTTAATAGGACATTCATAGATCTTCAACAAAAATAGAGAATGATTGAAGGATATGATTCCATTAATTATTAAGTGGTATATGAATTAATAAATAAGGATAAGTTTCCGTTAAAATATTGATTTTTAGTAGGAAAGCAATTTGAAATACAATAAACAAATTGGATTCCCTGTTTTTCTAGTTGTGTGATTAGCTATTTAATCCATGACATAAACTATCAATAAATTGGGTCTTTTGAGAAGATTTTTCAAAATCAATTTGATGCAATATTGGTAAATAAAGATTTAATAAAGTCTTTTCTGAAAATATTATTGAAAACAAATCAACCTTTGATTTTGTACAAAATAATGTATATTTGATATTCTGTAATAAACCAAATGATTATGAGGCTTAATGTTAAGTTTGATATTAATTTAATCTGTAAAAAAGTACTTCAAGAGCAGCTCGACAAGGAAAACATTGCATTTACCACCATAGGTTTTGGTGAAGTGGAGGTAAAAGAAGAGCTTTCAAATGAAAAATTAGAGGAGCTGAAAGTGGCTTTGGTCGATTATGGAATTGAGATTGTGGAGAGCAATAAAAGTATAATTGTTCAAAAAATAAAAGATGCCATAATAGAAATGGTTTATCTAGAAGACAAGCTTCCAACTTCAAAAATCTCCAATTATTTAGCAGAAAAAATCGGCTTTAGTTACGGTTATATTTCAAATTTGTTTTCGGATGTAACTTACACCTCAATCGAAAATTTTATTATTATTCAGCGAATTGAATATGCAAAACAACTAATTACGATTGATGAGCTTTCATTTACTGAGATATCTTACAAGCTTAATTATTGTAATTTAGCGCATTTTTGCACTCAATTTAAAAACACTACAGGACTTACACCAACTGTGTTTAAACGAATTATCAATCAGAGAAAAAGCCTCTTAACCGCTAACTAGCATTTAATCAGTAAACCCCAACTAGAAAATATGAAAAATGAACACCTCCACATACTACTTGCCGATGACGATGAAGATGATCGAAATTTATTTATCGATGCTTTTAAAGAGCTCAAAATAAATACGAAAATAGAAGTAGTAAAAGACGGTCAAGAGCTTTTAGATTTTTTTGATCAAACTGATAAAAATTTACCTCAATTATTATTTTTGGATTTAAATATGCCCCGCAAAACTGGCATTGAATGCTTAACCGAAATTAAAAAGGATGACCGCCTAAAAAATATTTCGATAGCCATTTATTCAACATCCGCATCAGAAAAAGACATTGAGGAAACCTTTGTAAGAGGGGCAAATGTGTATATAAAAAAACCCAATAATTTTACTTCTCTTAAAAAAGTACTTTCAGAAGTGGTAACACTCAACTGGCAATACCATACGTCTGGTTTGAATAGGGATAATTTTTTACTGAGTCTATAATTTTTGACTTTATGCAATTAAACATTAGGTCCATTTTAACGTCAACAATATTTTTAAAAAGCATTTTTGTAGCTTCGTTATTTATCCTAATTTTCATTTCCAGCGTAACTTACAAAAACACTTTAGCTCTTACTCACTCATCAGAAGCACTTGTAAAATCACATAAAACGAACAGAGTACTTGAGCAAATAATGTCATATTTGAAAGACGCTGAAACAGGTCAGCGGGGTTTTTTAATTACCAAAGATTCTATATTTTTAGAACCCTACATTGGATCTCGTCAAAACATTGACCTTAATCTAAAAACACTCAAATACCTCACCACCAATACGATACAGCAGCAGCGTAATTTAAAATCGCTTCAAATGCTCATCAATATACGGTACGATCTTTTCGATAAATTGCTGATTAATTATGATGGAAAAGCGGTGAATCCAAACCAGTTTTCGAAGTTTATGCTCAACGACAAATCGGTGATGGATACCATCCGGGATAAGATCAATAAAATGATTGAGTTAGAAAATATTTATTTGAATAGACAAAAAAATGAACTAGATACGAACATTTCAATTACCCCTATTCTCACTCTGATGCTATTTATGTTTCCGCTGGGGGTATTTGTGATTTCATACATTTTAATCAACAAAAATTTATTAAATCTGAAAGAAGCCAATAAGGAGCTAATTATCAATTCTGAGTCAATGAAACACGCCCAACAGATTGGCGAGTTCAGCACGTCTCAATGGGATATTGAAACACACCAAATCAATTATTCTGATAATTTCTTTAGTTTATTGGGCTATAAACCACAGTCGTTTAAGCCCACTATGAAAACTTTCCTAAAGTTTGTACACCCAGCCGACCGTGATAGTGTATTAAAAAGCGTTCGCCAAGTACTTGAAAATAAGGAACCTACCATTTTATATTTCAGAATAATGCATGCCGATGGAAGTATTCGTTACTTTAAATCAATTGGTAAAATGCTGGTCGATAGTCAAAACAAACAAACTTTGATTGGTGTGATGAGTGATATTACAACTGAAAATCAGAAAAGTTTAGACCTGGAGAGTAAAAACAAAGAGCTGGCACAGTCCAATATAGAATTGGCCAATTTTAACCAAATTGCCAGCCACGATTTGCAAGAGCCCTTGCGAAAAATCCAGATTTTTATTTCCAGAATTGAGGAAAAAGAAAAAAACAACTTGTCTGATGTTGGTAAAGACTATTTTGATAAAATACACAATGCCGCACAGCGAATGCGAGCATTGATTGATGATCTATTATTATTTTCGAGTACAAATAAGGAAGAAAAAGTATTTGAAACCACCGACCTCGACGAATTACTCGACGCCGTTCAACTAGAATTGTCTGAAACTATCCTTGAAAAAAAAGCTGTCATTGAAGCTGAACATTTACCAACACTACAGGTAATTGCCTTTCAAATACAGCAGCTATTTTTGAATTTGATTAGTAATGCATTGAAATACAGTAAGATAACCGAAAACCCACTCATTAAAATTGCATGCCAAAAAGTAGTAGCTAAGAATGAATCCCTTTTGAAAATAAATAACGACCAAATATTTTATAAAATAACTTTTACAGATAATGGCCTAGGCTTTGACCAACAGCATGCCGAAAAAATATTCGCACTTTTTCACAGGTTACACC
Organism: Bacteroidota bacterium; assembly: GCA_040385875.1. GTDB lineage: Bacteria > Bacteroidota > Bacteroidia > Cytophagales > Spirosomataceae > JANMZR01. Next base: position 3,673 of record JAZKGO010000204.1, on the reverse strand, counting down.
AAAAATCTGAATATTCTGGTACAGGTATTGGTTTGGCGATTTGCAAAAAAATAGTTGAAAACCACAACGGCTACATTTTTGCTGAGGGCAAACTTACAGTTGGTGCCACTTTTACAATTTACCTCCCCGAATAGCAGGAAGTTCAGAGTTGCCTTTCCTATAATATGTGAATTGCATAACAATGGTGCAATATTACGTAATAATCAAGCCCAGAAATCATCCCAATTTTACATTGTATTTCAACTAGAAATTAAACAATTGGGCAAATGGGGAAAAATCTTTACTTAATCGCATTTATATTATTGTTGTTATGGGCAATCGGATTTTTCGTATATAATATTGGTAGTAGCATCCATATTTTACTAATAATCGCCTCAATTGTTGTATTAATTTCAGTAATAAAAGAAAAATAGTGGAAGTAAAATAAAAATAAATTAAAATTTAAAAACAAAAATTATGAGAACTAGCAAAATATTATTGAGCATTATTGCAGCGGCAGGTGCTGGGGCAGCTATTGGTTTATTGTACGCACCCGACAAGGGAGCCAATACTCGTAAAAACATTTCGGAAAAGGGTGATAAGTTTTTAGAAGGATTAAATGAAAGCTTAAGCCAGTTTCAGGGTGCCATTACAAAAAAGTACAATTCCGCAATAGCCGAAACTGAGGCTTTGATCTCGAATGGTAAAAGCAAATTAGAAGAAATGAAAGGCACAGCCAAAACGTTGGCAAGCTAATTTTCGAAAAATAAAGTAAGATCAACAAGCACGTTGGTTAGCCCATTTATCCCTTGGCGCTATACCAGCGTGTTTTGCTTTATAGTGCATGACATAGTTTTTCAATAAATTTGGTAAATTGATTAGAATTTATCCAAACTATTGCATTGAAAAAGTTCGCAATATTTATAATTTTCAGTTGTGTTTTAGTTTCATGCGGTCCAAAAATACCTGATGAAATAAAAATGGAAATGGCAAGTTTGCCAAAAGAACTTGATTACAATATCCATGTAAAACCAATCTTATCCGATAAATGCTTCGCTTGCCATGGCCCAGACAAAGCCAAACAAAAGGCAGGTTTACGGCTTGATTTTGCAGAATTTGCCTATTCTGAATTACCAAAACATAAAGGAAAAGTTGCCATCGAACCTGGTGATTTGGACGGAAGTGAACTTTTCCATAGAATTCTCTCAGAAGATCCTGAGTATAAAATGCCCTCCACCGAATCACACCTTAGCCTTTCAGCTTATGAGAAAGCAGTTCTATTAAAATGGATAAATGATGGAGCTGAATACAAACCTCATTGGGCATTTGTACAACCTGAAAAAATTGATTTACCTGCTGTGGAAAATGGAGATTGGGTAAAAAATCCTATCGATAATTTTGTCTTACAAAAATTGGACAAAAATAAATTGAAACCAAATGCTCCTGCCGATAAGCAAACTATCATTAGGCGACTAAGTTTTGACCTCACTGGATTGCCTCCAACTATTGCTGAAACGGATGCTTTTGTGAAGGACAAAAGTGAAGATGCCTATGAAAAAGTGGTGGATAGATTGTTGAAATCGCCACATTATGGGGAACGAATGGCAGTTGATTGGTTGGACTTAGCTCGATTCTCTGATTCGCATGGCTATACTGTTGACCGCCTCCGTGACATGACCCCTTATCGTGATTGGGTCATTAATTCATTTAATAAAAACCAAGCTTATGATCAGTTTATACAGTGGCAGCTGGCAGGTGATTTAATGCCAAAACCGACCAAAGAAATGTTAATTGCGACTGCTTTCAATCGAAATCATCAACAAAATATGGAAGGCGGCATTATTGAAAAAGAATTCCAAACTGAATATGTGATGGATCGAACCAATACTTTTGGGCAAGCATTTTTAGGGCTTTCAGTAGGTTGTGCTCGTTGTCATGACCATAAATATGACCCCTTTTCTCAAAAAAATTACTATGAATTATTCAGTTTTTTCAATAATGTAAAAGAGGCTGGCCAAATCGCTTGGGACGATACCATGCCCTCACCAACCATGCTTTTACCAACCAAAAAACAAGAAGAAATATTGCAATTTATCAAAAATAATATAGCAAAGGAGGAAACAAATATAGCGTCTCAACAATTAGAGTTAGAACAAAAATTTAAGCTTTGGTTACAAAATTATGGGTATAAAAATTTAGGTAAATCCAGTATTTCAGAAGAAGGGCTGATTGCCAAATTTGACTTTGAAAACAAACAGCTTAAAAATAAAATAAATACCAAACATGCGGGTTTTGTAACTGGTTTTGACGGAAAAGTAAAAGAAGAATTTATCCCTTCAGTTTCAGGTAAAGGATTGAAACTTACGGGTGATGCATGGTTTGATACTGATGGAATTGGGCCATTTAGAAAAGCAGATGCCTTTTCGATTGGCCTATGGGTAAATATTGATAAAGCAACAAAAGAGGGGGTGATTTTTAATAAAACAATTGGTGAAAGGCTCTATAATTTCAAAGGTTTTCATATTTATTTATTAGAAAATGGGCATTTAGAGATGACAATGGCACATGCAGCTCCCTCTGATGCCATCACTAAAACAACCAAAATGAAAATCCCAAAAGGGGAGTGGATGCAAGTCACCATGACTTATAATGGCTCTGGAAAAGCCAATGGGCTAAAACTCTATTTGAATGGAATTGAGCTCTTGATGAATACCGAGATAGACCAGTTGACCAAAGATATCAATTACAAAAACTACCAAAAACAACCTGGAATTATGGTGGGCGCTTGGTGGCGTGGCAATGGTTTGAAACATGGGTTAATCGACGATTTGACAATTTACAATAGAGTAATTACTGACTTTGAAGCGAAGCTTTTGGCAAATAAAAACAGTTGGGCATCCATTGCAAAAAAACCTTCTAATACATTGGATAACAATGAAATAGATATACTAAAGAAATATTATTTTTCAGTTAATTTTGCAAAAAGCGCTATTAATCAAAGTTTAACAAAACTAAAAATTGAACTGGCTGACTCGCTAGATAAAGTACAAGAATTGATGATAATGCAGGAGTCTAAGCCGAAACAAGCTTATATTTTGGCGAGAGGCAATTACGATTCTCCCACTCAAAAAGTGTACCCCAATACTCCGAAAAGTATTTTGGCTTATCCACAAAATTTACCCAAAAATAGATATGGATTGGCACAATGGCTCACTCATAAAGAAAATCCACTGACCGCCCGAGTAGTAGTAAATAGGCTTTGGCAGCAGGTCTTTGGGATTGGTTTGGTAAAAACTTCTGAGGATTTCGGCAATCAAGGTGAAATGCCTTCACATTTGCAATTGCTGGATTATTTGGCGGTCGATTTTCAAGAAAAAAATTGGGATGTAAAAAGACTGATGAAAATGATGGTGATGTCAGCTACATACCAACAAAGTTCAAAATTTACAAAAAAGGCTTTCCAGAAAGATCCAGAAAACAGGCTATTGGCAAGAGGCCCTTCCATGCGACTTACCGCCGAAATGGTGAGAGATAATGCACTTTTTGCTGCTGGGATTTTAAAAAATGAAATCGGCGGAAAAAGTATGAAACCTTATCAACCTGCTGGCCTTTGGGAAATCAATAATACCACTTACAAGCCTGATTCGTCGGATATTGTGTACAAACGAAGTATGTATATTGTGGTGAAAAGGAG
>JAZKGO010000203.1:0-19372 GCA_040385875.1 Bacteroidota bacterium | reverse complement strand
AATTCTTTATTTGATGGTTGTTTCATACAACTGGTTGAAAAAAATGCCAAAAAAGCAACCGTTAAGACTAATGCTATATTTTTCATATCAATGGTTTTAGATTAATTTATTTAATTTAAAATCGCTCAGTAAAGCTACTTATAATTCTTTAAATGTTTCGAGATAAACAATTCTGTCACTGCATTATATTCATCGTCAGTTACTGGCTGCAACCAGGTTACCTGAACATCATCTTTATAATTTGTAATAGCGATGTGTACCATTTTGCTTGAGGCAGATGCTCCATGCCAATGTTCGATATTTTCTGGAATATTTACAACCTCACCTTTTTTGATGGCTGTGCAAGCTTTCCTTTTTCTTGATAAAAACCTTGACCATCTATCACTATCAAAACTTGTCCTTTTGGGTGTGTATGCCAGACCGTTCGTGCTTTGGGCTCAAAAGTTACACAACCGGCTGAAAATTCATGGTTTTGGTCTTTTGCAATTAAAGGCGAAAGAAAGGCATTTCCACTAAACCATTCACTTGGCAATTGTTGCCCTTTCGGGAATATATCTGTTTTTTCCATTTTACTTTTTTAAATCTTCAAGATACGAATTAATAATTGCGGTCCTGAAAAAGCTTAATTATCGTATCTATCTTTTTATTTTTAATAATTCATTTTTCGCTACTTCCGCTTGCTTTTCACCTATTTGTGCTTGAATAATTGAAAAAAGTTGATTCAACTGGCCTTCTGTAAGTCCGATATTTAAGCCTACTCCCAAATGCAATTGCAGAGCTAGCCAACCAAAGCTGGCAGTACCGAAATAGTGGCTAATTCACGCTGCTGGTACGTAAGCACATCACGACTAAAAATATCAGCAAAAAGATGTTCTTTCAAGAAAACATCAATGACTGGCGTAAAGGCTGCCGCTCCAGTTTTTGGCCCTTTTTCTTCTATTCCAGTGAGTTTTTGTAAAGTTTGTTTGCCTGTTTCATATTTACTTTCACCATCAATTATGGGCGAGGCTTCTTTACCCACGATATCATAGATTCCTTTTGCTTTTCTTTCGTCGACCATAGTCATAAACGTGTTTATGCCATTAAGGCACCTAGGAAAACCGCAGTAGGCGTACATTTGCACCAATACTTCTTTTATTTCATTGACGGTAAGCCCCGCATTTAGTTGCGTTTTTAGCCTTGGCAAATTACCAACAGCAGTCAAGGCAGCAATACTAACAAAACTCTGCTGTTGAGCAGATAAAGGTGAAATTTCCATATTTTGTGCATTCATTTTTATTGAAATAATTGTGAGAAAAAACAACAGAACCGACTTTTTTATACTGCCCATAGCTTTTATTTGTTTTGTGAAATTAATTTTCAAATCAGTCTTTTTCTAATTCAAAACTAACCTTGATATCACCACTACCCAATGCAGCGGCAAGTCCACTTGCATCATCAATTTTTCCGATTTTGGTGTATCTGTAAGTAGTATTGAATTTTTTATAAAATAATACAATAGTGTTGTTACCCCAAAGTAATATATCACCCTCATGAATGGTTCCGATTTCTTCGATATTAGTAGGCAGACTTACAGGAAGGTCAAATTTCTTTTCATTGCTGTTTAGGTCTTTCATAGCTAAGTTTAGTGGTAACATAGCTTTTAATGCCTCAGTTGTTTTATTTGAATAAAGGGTGGCATTATAGATTTTCGTTCCTATTTTTATTTTCAATTTATCTCCTGATAATTCGTTAACATTTGTTACTGTACTGTCTTTTTTACAGTTTGTAAAACTTTCAAAAATTACAAAACAAATTAGGAGAAAGCTGATTGTATTTTTCATTTTTTATGATTTTAATAGTCGGACAAAATTATTTCGCAGCATATTGAGGGGTATGAATTTATTGTAAAAAATTGATTTTAAATAAGTTACAACTTGACGCTGGTTTAAAACCCGCATCAAGTTTTCAGCGAAATACTAATAAAGAAAGCCAAAATGAATATTTGGTAACTTTTTTTCATTATTTGAATTTAAAATATGAAAAAGGCATTTAGATACACATGAAACGGGGTAAAATCCCGTTTTTACTGAGGGTGGTATATATTTACGAAATCTTTCAGATTTCGTAAATCTGGAACAATGCCTAAGCAAAATCTCTTTAACTATGCTGGCTACGGATTACTTAAAAAGTTTTTGAGCAAACTCCTGCAAATAATCACGCCAGTTGGTCCATGTATGACCTCCTTCCGTAAACTTAAAATCATACTTCATACCGATAGTATCCATTTTTTTTCGATATTCCTGAATTCCATCCAATAAAATACCCATATCTGTTTTACCCACCGCTATCCAGTACAATTTATATCCGTTCTTTTTCTGATTTTTCAGTTTGGTATCCAAATCCTGATAGGCTGGCGATTCGGGATGAGCCTCGGGTTTGTTGTTCATCGCAGGAGAAAATAACCCCATGTAGTCGAATGTATTTGGGTAATTCTGAGAAATGTACGCCGTGTGATACCCACCCATGGATAAGCCCGCAATAGCTCTGCCTTCTTTTTTGGCAATAGTTCGGTAATTACTTTCCACAAATTTCATTATATCAACAAACGACTCTTCAAATTTGCCGTCCATGGTGTTGGGTAACATAAAAGTTGGGCGAGTGTAGCCCTCACTTCCTTCGCTTGGGGCAGCTTCCATTGCCACATTACCGTTTGTCATCACTACAATCATGGGTACGACTTTCCCTTGTGCAATCAGATTGTCTAAAATTTGTGCTGCTTTTCCTGAGCCTGTCCATGCTTCTTCATCACCCCCAATTCCGTGCATCAAATACAAAACAGGGTATTCCTTTTGACTAATTTCATACCCTGCGGGTGTATAAATCGTAACCCTACGAGTTTTCCCAATTTTGGGTGAATCATACCATCTTTTGGCAACGGTGCCATGCGGTACTTTATTTACTTTATATAAATCTCCATGCTCACCGCCAACAATAAAAACATTAGAAATACTTGCTACATCTCGTATAACATGAGCATTTGATGGGTCAATCGTGCGAATACCATCAACCGTGAACGAATATAAATACATATCAGACGGCAATACTTCAGTGGTATAAGTCCATACGGAATCAGCACCCATTATTAACTCTTTGAAGGGTCTTTTAAAGCCCTCACTTTTCATCCAAGTGCCTGAAACACTCACACTTTTTGCAATAGTCGCTCTTAATCTGAAAGTTATGGTATTGTTTGCATTTAGTTCTGATGAAATATTGGTGTTTTGCCTGATAAGGTCTTGCTGGGCATTTGCTTTGATTGAAAAAATCAAAAGTATTAAAGCTAATTTAACAAACTTCATTTTTGTATGATTTAAGGTTGAAAATAATTATTGATCTTAGTATTCTTTATCATCCCAAATTAAAAGGCAATTTGCGTAGTCGCTTACCTGTGGCAGCATGAATAGCATTAGCAACCGCAGCAGCAACTGGCGGTAGTGCTGGCTCTCCCAGTCCTGTAGGAGCCTCATCAGATTCAACAAATTGAACCTCAATATCCAAAGGTGCATCTTTCATTCTTAGAAATTTGTATAAATGAAAGTTAGTCTCTTCTACAGCACCATCCACAAAAGTAACTTTTGGAAACATTGCGTGGTTGATACCATCTACAATAGCACCTTGTATTTGATTTTCGGCACCACTTAGGTTGATAACCCTACCGCAATGCACTGCACAATATACTTTTGTTACTCTTGGTTTTCCATTTTCCAATTTTACTTCAACCACTTGAGCGGCATACGAGCCAAAAGAAAACCATGTGGCAAAGCCCCTATAAACCCCCGCAGGTGTTGTACCCCAATTACTCATTTTAGCTACTAATTCTACTACCGCTTTATACTTGGCTGGGTCGTAACCTACTCGTCCTACTGGTGCATCTTTTGCTTTTTGGAAGAAATCCAAACGAAATGCCACAGGGTCTTTTTTTAATTCTACGCAAACTTCATCAAAAAAACTTTCGGCCACATACGCCATTGTGCAAGCACCAGGAGCCCGCCACCAACCCGTAGGTGTATTACTGGTAAAGCCTTGGCTATCAGAACGGTAATTTGCCATTGCCCCTGCAACATAACTATCGCCTCGAATCCCACGACCAATACCCACTGCCGACTGATGCCATGCTAAAAGGTCAGTTGCGGAAAGTGCTGCACGATAACGATACATTTCAGCAGGGCGATAGAAATCATTTTGCATATCATCTTCACGAGTCCATTGTACTTGAACTGGGCTTTTGGCTGCTGCCGAAATCAGTGCGGCTTCGACACCATTGTCAGTCATCAATTTTCGTCCAAAACCACCACCTTGTCTTGGCGTTCCTACTGTGATATTTTCTTTGGGGATACCTAACTTTTCAGCTACATCATTTCTCACTCCGTCGGGAACTTGCGTCGGGCCAAATAATTCTGCTTTGCCGTCTCGAACATCAGCAAAGAAATTGAGGGGTTCCATTTGCCCATGCGATAGTGTAGGTACTTCATAATATACGTCCAGAATTTTAGTCGCATTTTGTTTTGCGACATCTATATCACCATCATTTCTACCTGCTGTACTTGGTCCTTTTTCCAAAATTTCTTTAAAACCAGCAAAATGGTCAACTGAATTTTCTAGCTTTTCAGAAGCATTCCATTGAATTTTTAAAGCCTCTCGCCCTTTTTTTGCTGCCCAAGTATTGGTGGCTAAAACGGCTACTGAATTTTTAAGTTTGACTACATCTTTAACGCCATTTACTTTGCGAGTCGCAGTTTCGTCCACATTTCCTAATGTTTTACCATAAGCTGGGGGGCGAGCCACCATAGCAAACAACATTCCTTCTCTACGGGTATCTATGCCAAAAAGGGGCTTACCAGTGGTTATATTATGTGCATCCACATCATTGATTCGAGTGCCAATGTATTTAAAATCTTTTGGGTCTTTTAAAGTGGGATTGGCTGGCACTTCCATTGTGGCCGCTTTTGCAGTTAACTCACCGTAGCTTAGCTTTTTACCACTACTTTTATGAATAACCGTTCCGTCTTCGGTGGTGCAGTCTGCTGCTGGTACATTCCAAGTTTGAGCAGCGGCGTTTACAAACATCTCACGAGCGGCCGCACCCATTTTACGCAATTCTGCAAATCGCCCTCTGACAGAGCCACTACCACCTGCTGCTTGTCTACCGTACCTATTATCCAAAGGTGCTAACTCTACTTTTATTTTCTTCCAATCTACCCCTAACTCTTCGGCAACTATTATCGGAAGTGAAGTTTTCACGCCTTGACCGATTTCTGGGTTAGGAGCTAAGAGTATAATAGTACCGTCAGCCTGTATTTTAATATAAATATTGGGCATATAATCAGCCGTTGCATTTGGAGCAACATTTGAAGCTGCATTTGCCTCAAATCCTGGCAATACCATACTAAGAAGTAAACCACCACCCGAAATGGCGGAAACTTTCAGGAAATTTCTTCGAGAATTTATTGATTTCATAACTATTTAGAATTTAATTGTTTAGCTGCCAAATGAATGGCTTTACGAATCCTTACTTGCGTGCCACAGCGACAGATATTTGTTATAGTTTCGTCTATTTGTTCGTCTGTAGGGTCTGGCGTGCTTTTCAGCAAAGCCGAAGCCGCCATAATTTGTCCAGCTTGACAATAGCCACATTGCGAAACATCCAATTCTTCCCACGCTTTTTGAAGTGGGTGATTACCAGTTTCACTAAGTCCTTCTATGGTTACAATTTTACTTTTACCTACTGCTGAAACGGGTAAAACACAAGAACGCATAGCTTCGCTGTTCAGATGAACGGTACAGGCACCACATTGTGCTACGCCACAGCCGAATTTAGTACCTACCAAATTTAGATTATCTCGAAGAACCCATAATAGAGGGGTGTCGGCATCGGCTTCCACCGACATCGTTTTACCGTTGATTGAAAGAGCGTATTTTGCCATGTTATATTATTCTTAAATTTATTTTTTATTGAAATTCTATTATCTAAACACATAAATCCGAAAGGTACTAAACCTTTTAAGTGGATTATGATTTTCCATCTGAATTAGCCATATAGGGTTGATTATAAAACCGCTTGCCCGTAGTTTTATACAGGGCATTTGCAAGAGCACCAAATAAAGGAGGGTAAGGCGGCTCGCCTAAACCAGTTGGGTCTATGTCATTTTGAACGAAATGAACATCAACTTCTTTTGGTGCTTCGTTCATACGAATCATACGATAGGTATTGAAGTTATTTTGGTCGGTAACACCGTTTTTCATCGTGAGTGAGCCAAAAAGTGCAGTACCAATACCATCTACAACGGCTCCTTGTACCATGTTTTTGGCGGCATCTGGGTTTACGACGATGCCACAGTCAATAGCAGATGTAACTCTTTCTACATAAGGTTGTCCATCTTTCAACACCATTTCTACCACATGAGCAGCATACGAATTATGACAATAATACGCTGCAACACCTGTGTTTTTATTTTTGTTTTCGGGTTTATCCCAACCTGACTTTTCCTTTACTAATTTCAATACACCTGCATATCTATCAATATCATATTTAGGGTCCCATTGTCCTGCCGATTTATGATTTTCGGGATGGTCTTTTACATATTGTAGCAGTTCCAACCTAAAATCAATCGGGTCTTTACCCATTGCTTCTGCTAACTCGTCCAAAAATGATTGTTCGGCAGCCGCAATAAAATTTGAACCTGGTGCCCTAAAAAATCCGACCGTAATATTTGATTTTATTTCCCATCCTTCGGCAAGATAATTATCTACTGCACCCGCAGGGAATCTATCGGCATGAACCGCATTTTGTGGAATTCCACCCCCGTTTATATGGAAACCAATTAATTTTTTATTAGCATCCAATGCCGCACGATAGGTTGCTGTATACATCGGGCGATAGATACCGTAAGTCATATCGTCTTCACGGGTATAGATGAGTTTTATGGGTGCTTTTGCTTGCTGCGAAATTAGAGCAGCTTCTATCATATAATGTCCATAAGACCTTCGCCCAAAACCGCCACCCATTCGGGTCATTGTAATGTTTATTTTATCTTCGGGCAGCCCTAACCTACTTGCTATGGTGCCAATTGCCCCACCAGCACCTTGCGTAGGACCTGCCATTGTTGCACCCTCTGCCGTAACATGAGCAAAGAAATTCATAGGTTCCATGCAATTGTGTGCCAAGAAAGGAGCATTGTAAGTACGCTCAATTATCTGTGCAGCATTTTTAAAGGCCGTTTCGGGGTCGCCATCTTTTCTTAGTTGACGTGCCGTTTTTTTCGCCATTTCTTGCATTTTTTCCAAATGCACGGAGGTGCTTTCAAGTCCTGCTGGTGTAATTTCTTCATTCTTTCTTCCGCCCCAACCTGCTACCATTTCTTTCAGTTCAGGAGCTTCTTCCCATTGTGCTTCTATTTGCTTTTTGGCATTCATCACTTCCCAAGTAGATTTACCCACCACTACAATTAGTTTATCGAAAGTACGCACATCAAAACCACCTCTTTCAAAACCTGTGGGAAAAAGCTCAATAGTGAAAATATCTTTAATACCTGGCATTTTACGTGCGGCGGTATCGCTATATGATTTTAACATCATACCAAATGCGGGTGGATGTACAATCATGGCAATGAGCATTCCATCAGCTTTTTGGTCTAAGCCAAATAATGGTTTGCCTGTTAATACTTTTAATCCTTCTACATTTTTCTTTGAATTTCTAATGATTGTATAATCTTTGACTGCTTTTAATTTTGGAGTCTTCGGCACAGCAATAGTAGCTGCTTTTGTAGCCATTTCGCCAAAAGTAGCTTTTTTGCCACTTGAGTGGGTCAATACACCTGCTTTGGCAGTAATGCTGTCTGCCGAAACACCCCACGTTTGAGCAGCAGCTTCTACAAGCATCTGACGAGCGGCGGCACCAGCATTTCTGAGTGGATTCCACTGCGACCGTATGGACATACTGCCACCAGCACCCTGCCGACCGAACTTTTGACCATTGGTAGCCGCCATTTCAACAGTTACGTTGTTCCAATCTACATCCAATTCTTCTGCTACAATCATAGGTAATGAGGTCATTACGTTTTGTCCAAATTCAGGGTTCGGACACATGATGGTTACTTTATTATTGGTAGCAATTTTAATAAAGCCTGTGAGTTCATGCCAAACTTCGGCAATGTTCGCAGTCTCAACTTTTTCGGCAGCCATTGATTTTGACCACCAGCCAAAACTCAAAAGTAATCCGCCACCCGAAAGTGCCGAAGATTTTAAAAATGACCTTCTGTTTTGTTTATTTATATTCGATTCCATTGTTTTAAGATTTTAAGGTTGAAAAATCATTTTTTTGATGCAGTATGAATGGCTTCTCTTATTCTCAAGTAAGTTCCACATCTACAAATATTGCCACTCATGGCTGCATCAATTTCTTCATCTGTTGGCTTTGGATTTTCTTTCAGAAGTGCTGCTGCACTCATCATTTGTCCTGATTGGCAATAGCCACATTGTGCTACATCGTGTTCGAGCCAAGCTTTTTGTACAGGGTGAGTGCCGTTTTCCGAAAGTCCTTCGATGGTCGTAATAGCCGCTTTGCCAACTGCCGAAACAGGCAACACGCATGAACGAGCTGCATTTCCATCTAAATGAATTGTGCAAGCTCCGCATTGAGCCATGCCACAGCCAAATTTAGTGCCAGGCATATTGAGGTGGTCACGCAAAACCCATAACATTGGAGTTGAAGGGTCAACATCCACTTGCTGGGTTTTGCCATTGATTTTTAAAGTGTATTTTGCCATAATATTTTTATATTTTAATTGTTTTTACCTATTTTATATAATCTTCCTTGGTCGGTAATGGCATAAAGGCATTCATCAGCACCTTGAACAATGTGCCTAAATCGTTGCCACTCGTCAGCCAATATTTTTTCTTCGGCAATGATTCGATTTTTTTCATTGTCAATCACCAATCTTACGATATGAGTACCCCGTAAAGCACCTACAAAGAGGTTATTTTTCCATTCGGGAATCAAATTGCCCGAATAAAAAGTCATACCACTCGGTGAAACCACTGGGTCCCAATAATATACAGGTTGTTCCAAACCTTCTTTTTGGGTTTGACCAGTTAATGGTCCTCCAGTATCCGCTATGCCATAGGAAAGAATAGGCCAGCCGTAATTTATTTTAGGTTTTATTATGTTTATCTCATCACCACCATTTGGCCCATGTTCAGACTCCCAAAGGTCGCCCGAAACAGTATTGAATGCCAAACCTTGTGGATTGCGATGCCCCAAACTCCAAATTTCGGGTAAAGCATCTTTTTCATTTTCAAATGGATTACCATTGGCAGCAAGTCCTTCTTCTGTGATTCGCAGGACTTTTCCTAAATGAGACTTTTTATTTTGGGCATTATCTCTTACCTCTTTGCTGTACCTATCGCCCATCGTAACATACATTAGCCCTTCTTTGTCGAAAAGCATTCGTGAACCCAAATGAAAACCGTCTGAATTGGAATGTGAGGCTCTAAATATTACTTTCACATTATCAATGGATGTTTCGTCAGCAGAAAGCACTCCTCTTGCTATACAATTTACACTCCGATCATTGTCTATTGGCTCGGGATATGTCCAAAAAACAAAGCGGTTACTTTTGAAGTTAGGCGATACTTTTACATCCATCATACCACTAACCCCAAAAACTCTTACTGGGGGTACATTTTTAAGCGGATTGCCAATTTTACCGTCTTGTGAAACTATTCTAATTTTGCCTTCTTTTTCGCTTATTATAAACCTTCCATCTGGCAAAAAATCAATGCCCCAAGGAGAGCCTAAACCTTCTGTTATTATTTTTATGGAAACCTTTTCTTGCGTTTTTATTGCCTTTACCCTTGTTTGTTCAGCAAAAGCTGGCTGCTGATTAGGTGCATTTTTGGCATTCATTTCTACCGATTGAGACATACATCCATTCGATAGGCAAATACCCATTATTAGAAAAAAACACCAATTTATCTTTCTCATTTTCTTATTGTATTTTATAAAGTCTTCCTTGGTCGGTAATAGCGTACAATGCCCCATCTCTTCCGACTGTAATATCACGAAATCGTTGACTTAGGTTTGTCATAAGCCGCTCTTCTCCTGTAACTTTATTATTTTCAATGACTAACCTCACGATGTGCATACCACTAAGGCAAGCAATAAAAAGATTGTTTTTCCATTCAGGAACCAAATCGCCTGTGTAAAAAGTCATTCCACTTGGTGAAACCACAGGATCCCAGTAATAAACAGGTTGCTCCAAACCTTCTTGCTGTTGAATTCCTGCACCAAGGGTTTGTCCACTATACTCCAAACCATAAGTAATAGTAGGCCAGCCATAATTTAGTGCTGGCTGTATCCGATTAATTTCATCACCACCTCTCGGACCAAATTCGCCCAGCCATAAGTCGCCTGAGACTGGGTGAAGTACTAATCCCTGTGGATTGCGATGTCCCATCGTGTATAGTTCTGGCAAAGCACCATTACCAGTAAATTTTGGATTATTGGGTGCAGGTTCGCCATTGGTTGTAATTCTTACTACTTTACCCAATGAAGCCGTAACAGATTGTGCCAATGGTCGTGTATTGCCACTCAAACGTTCGCCAATACTTACAAAAAGATTGCCAGATGAGTCAAATAAAATACGTCCTCCATAATGGGCATTGCTATTTGTAGCGGGGCTTGCTCTATAAATTATGGTTGCGTTTTCAATACTTGCTTCATTATTGGCAAGCCGCCCTTTTGCAACCGAAGTAGTGGTACCCCCTGTTACATTTTCAGAAAATACCCAATAAACCATTCGATTCGTGGCAAATTGAGGGTCAATACAAAGTCCAAGTAAACCTCCTTGATTTCCAGAGTTCACTTGTGGAATCCCTGTAATGGCAGCACTGACGGCACCAGTAGCTGTAACAATACGCATAGTTCCTGCTGCTTTTTCGGTAATAAGAAAGCGACCGTCAGGTAAGCTCACGATGCCCCAAGGAGTCCTAAGTTCGGTGGTTAAGATACTTGATTGAATTGTCTTAGCAGTTTTTACTCCAGCAATTCGGGTTTGACCAGCAAAAGCAGGCATATAACTTGGGGCATTCTTAGATAGGGTTTCTACGGGTGGTAGAATTCCGCTTGTGCCACCTGTATTACCGCCAGTGGTTCCACCTGTATTACCTCCTGTCGAATTGGTAGGCATATCTTCGGTTTTTCCTTTGCAAGAGGCGAATAACATCGAACTAAATGCCAATAATAAAAATAATTTTTTCATAATATTTCAATTTTAAAATTCTAACTATATGCCATATCTGCTCCTATTTTCTGAAAAAAACTTTGTTTGTATGTTCTCCCAATTGGAATTTCGGAATGCTGAATTTTGATGGTATCATGGTTATAAGTAAGAATTTTATCAATTGAAATGATGTAAGACTTATGAACCCTCACGAATTTAGATTCTGGTAGTTTTGCTTCCATAAACCCAAGCCTTTCGTATGCAACATACATATCTGATTCAGTATAAATTTTCATGTAGTCTTTAAGCCCTTCTATGTATAATATGTCGTTTAAAAACACTTTTACTTGTTCTTTGTCTACTTTCAAAAATAAGTATGCATTGTTGAAAGCATAAGGTTCTGAAATTGGTTGCTTTATGATTTCTTGGAAGTGTAGGAATTTTGAAATGGCCTTTAAAAATCGTTCTTGACTGATGGGTTTGACTAAATAATCAAATATTTCAAAATCAAAAGCCTCTGCGGCATATTCACGAAAAGCCGTTGTCATAATTACTTTTGGTTTTTTATGCAAGGTTTTTAATAGCTCAAAGCCCGACATGCGTGGCATCTGAATATCAAGAAATAGTATTTCAACTTCATTGTTTTGTAAATAAACGAAACCCTCAATGGCATTATCAAATTGAGCAAGCACCTCAAAATCTGGCAAGACATCAAGGTAGGCCTTGATTATCTCACGAGCGGGGCGTTCATCATCTATGATTATACAACGATAAGCCATCATTCTGTAATTATTTTTAATACCACTAAAAAACTATTCGCTTCTTTATATGTATTTATTTCGTGTTTATTTGGGTATATCAAAGCCAATCGGCGAGTTACATTTTCAAGCCCTAAGCCACCGTTAGGGCGTTTTATATCCTCGGCCCCCTCTTCAATGCTGTTTTCTACTTTTATGGTGAATTCATTGACTTTAGTTGAAATATCAATTCTCATCCAAGAGTTTTTGATAGAGTTATTTACGCCATGTTTGAAGCAATTTTCTATAATTGGTAATATTAAGAGTGGTGGTATTTGTATATGATTTATGTTATCATATACGTTAATGGAAATATCTACTTTATCCCCAAATCTAATTTTTTGAAGGTCTAAATAGTTTTGGATATATTTCAGTTCGTCGGTAAGGGCTACATTTTCCTTTTTTGAATCGTAAAGCGTATATTCCAGCAAATCTGAAAGCTTTATAATCTGATTGGCCACTTCTGGGGTTTTCTTAAATGCTTCAGCATAAATACTATTGAGTGTATTGAAAATAAAATGTGGCTGTACTTGTGATTTAAGCAACTCTAATTCGGCGTTGGTTTTTTCTTGTTTGAGGACTATGAGTACCTGTTGCTGTGCATACCATTCTCTTATGAAATAGAACATGCCATAGAGAAAAACAATAAAGTATAAGTTGAAAAACTCGTAGGCAAACTTAGGAAAAAAGAAAAATGGGGTTTTGAACGGATGCGGCTCAAGATGTGGATAAATATAATAATAGGAGATGGTTCGTTTTAAAAATATAGCAAAAATTGCCAGCCCAATAATTCCAATTTTAAAAATTACTTTTTTGTTATTTAAGTAATATTTCTCAAAAAAGAAATGAAGAGAAATATAGGAAATCAAAAATGCGATAGGGACATTGATACAGGCCTTTATAAAAGCAGCATAATAATTATTTGAAAATGTTCCGGCCGTTAAGAACTCATAAATAAAGTAACTAAGCCAAAAAATTATAATAAATTTCACATTGTACTTTTTGCCGTTCATTATTTATTTTTGAGGTTTAAACCTTACAAAAGTATTTTCATTTTTAATTAAATATTAAATAGCAAATTGATATTCGACAAACGACATTCTATCGCCACCAACTGCGTTTATGGTTGGCTTTTTTTGAAATTATTTATGGATAAAACAAGGTAATTATTATTGGCATAAATCAATATTTTCAAATCGATTCAATTTTATTTAATCTTTAGTTTGTTTTTCTATAAATCTTTTTGAAATTATAATTCAGCGTCACATTCCACATAAAATCTTTATTTCCAGGAATATCTGATTTGAAAGTCTGGTTAATGGTCGATTGCAAGCTAAAAGGTAGTTTTTTATGAACCAAAGAACCTGTAAGCGTGAAATAATCGCCTCTGTAACCATCGGTATATAAAAAATAAATGGATGGAAATAGATTGAAATAAAGGTTCTTGCCCAAACCGATATTGGTAATATTTGTATTCAAAAATAAAACCCGAGTCAGTTGCGGGCCGTGTTTTTGAAGTCCATGTCCTTCCAGATACATCGCACTTACACCCAATTTTTTGTTGAATTGGTAACTCGGCACGGCTTCAAAAGCTAAGAATCGAAGCATTTCAGTAATTTCTTTTGTGCTGCCATTATCGGTATCTGTTCGGCGAATGAGCGTAAATGCGGGGTGGGCACCCATTCTAAATCCAAACTTTTTATTGTCCACCAATCGGTATCTCAGCCACCATATCAAGCCTCCTTTTTCTGCGTTGGGAACCAAGCGAATATCAGGTTCAAAACTGAATTTCTTTTTTCTGAATGATAAATTGGCTACAAAAGCAGGATTATCCAACGAGAAAGTTGGAATTATCGAAAAACCATTGTTGGTGAAACCAACAGAGCCTGAAAAAATACTTATATTTTTGGTGCTATCGGTTGTCTGAGCAATTACAAACGAAGAAATAAACGAAAAGAAAACTGTATATAAAAGCTTCATTTAAAGGTTGTTAAATATTTTTGATATAATTCTTTACAAAAGTAATCTGCCCAAATGCCAATGCTTTTATACATTTTACGGTTTTACTTACCAATTTTACTTTTGGTTATTTAGAATATGTTTTTTATGTATAGTTTTGGCAAAAAAAAGGTGATGATAATTTACGATTCAATAAAGAAATACAGCGAGATGTTCAACAATAAAACGTTGCATCCACTCATCAATTTGGTTGATTTGAATAAATCAGATGAGTTGCTTAGAACTAAATTCACACTAAATTTTTATGCCATTATCATCAAGGAAACTCGCTGCGGCGACATACGATACGGCAATAAATACTATGACTATGATGATGGAAGTATGGTGTTTTTCGGGCCAAACCAAATAATTACAAACGAACCCGAAGGCGAACAACACCAGCCCTATGGAAAAGCACTTATTTTCCATCCCGACCTTATTTCGGGAACAAGTTTGGGCAAGCAAATTCATGAATTTTCCTTCTTTGGCTATCAATCAAACGAGGCCCTACATCTTTCCGAAAAAGAGAAAGATATTGTAATCAATTGTTTTGAAAATATTACCACCGAAATCAGCCAAAACATTGACCGCCACAGCAAAAAATTGATTGTGGCAAACCTCGAATTGCTTCTAAAGTATTGCAGTCGGTTTTACGATAGACAATTTATTACCCGTGAAAATGCCAATCACGGAATTATAGAACAGTTTGAACGCTTAACAAATGAATATATTTTTAGTGAAAAACTCAAAAACGAGGGCTTGCCATCGGTTGCCTATTTTGCTGACCATTTACATATTTCGCCCAATTATTTTGGTGATTTAATAAAGAAAGAAACTGGAAAATCAGCCTTGGAGTTTATCCATTTAAAATTGATAGGATTGGCAAAAGAGAAAGTTTTGGACACTACTAAGTCAATTAGCGAAGTAGCTTTTGACTTGGGTTTTAAATATCCACAACATTTTACGAGATTATTTAAGCAAAAAGTGGGAGTGAGCCCTAATGAGTTTCGGGGGTTGAATTAGACTATTACTTTGACTTCATATATTTATTGTTGATATTATAAACCAGCCCCAAACTCCACAAAAAATCTTTACCGAGAATCTCGGTTTTGATCGCTTTACTTGCAATAGCATTAAGAGAAACAGGGAAATTCTTTTTGTATAAATTTACCGTTGCGTTGACATAAGTGCCGTCTTTATCATCCATTTTGAGGTAATAGGTTTGTGGAATTAAGCCCAAAATAAGCCTATTCGAAAGATTAATGTTTATCAGACTTCGCAGTGCTACGAAAGTTGTATTCTGTACAATATCTTTAGTCAACCCCTTCGAACCTAAATAATATATGCCCAAGTTAGCGTTTTTACTAAGATTATAAGTTGGAGAAGCCTCCCAAGCAAAGTATCGCTGAGCGGCTAAGAAATTTCTCGAAATACCATTTTCAACCACAGAAATATCTCTGAAAACTACCGAGGGGTGAGCTCCCAAACCAAGATTAAATTTCTTTGATTGAATAAGTTTATATCTCCACCAAAAGACAAAAGTCCAAGGTTTTCCATTCATCCCAAACCTAATCATTGGGTCAAAACTTAAACGACCTTTTCCGATATTCAAATCAAACAAAACTGCAGTTTTTCCCAGCGAAAAAGTGGGTATCAACGAAATCCCATTGTTTGTGACATTTATTTGTCCACGAAAAAAGCTTGGCGTTTGGGTGCTATCAGGCGTTTGAGCAAACGAGTAATAATTTGTTATGCAAAAAAGAATAAAAACATTTTTCATTAGGAAACTATTTAATAACATTTTACAAAGATCTCACTATTTGCCTGTCAAATACTTACCAGTTTTACGGCATCATTTACCATTTTTACTGGCAATGGATTGTAAATGAGAATGATAAATAGATTTCAAGTAATTTTAGAAAAAAAATCAAAAGTCATGGAGAAAATAGAAAGCCTAAGAAGTGTTTCGCAATTTAATTCTCGCAGGGGGCAAGAAACTTTACACCCGTTGGTGAGTGTTTTGGATCAGTCGAAATCGGTAAAAATTCAAGCAAACAAATATCTTTCGGAACTTTATGTCATTTTTTTGAAAGATGTTCGATGCGAAGATTTTCAATATGGAAGAAACAAATACGATTATCAAGAGGAAACACTACTTTTTATAGCACCCAATCAAGTTTTTGGATTCGATTTACCGGATGAAATTTTAATACAACCCAGCGGTTGGGCTTTAGTATTTCATCCTGATTTTATTCGTGGCACTGCTTTGGGCAGGGTAATCAAAGAGTATGGGTTCTTTTCATACAGTGTTAATGAAGCTTTGCATATTTCTTCTCGTGAAAAGCAAATTGTTTTGGAATGCTTTCAGAAGATAAAAGAAGAGCTTGAAAGAGGCATTGACAAACACAGTAAAACCTTGATTATAAACAATATAGAATTATTTTTAAACTATTGTGTTCGTTTTTTTGACCGCCAGTTTATTACCCGTGAAAATGTAAATAAGGATATTTTAAATAGATTCGAACACTTGCTTAATGAATATTTTGAATCTAATCTACCACAAATAGATGGGATACCATCAGTGGCTTATTGTGCCGAAAAAATGAATCTTTCTGCCAATTATTTTGGCGATTTATTAAAGAAAGAGACAGGTAAATCTGCTTTAGAATATATTCAAAACAAAGTGATAGATATTGCTAAAGAAAAGTTTTTTGATCAAAGTAAATCTATCAGTGAAATTGCCTACAAACTCGGTTATAAATACCCACAACATTTTACAAGATTATTTAAGCAAAAAGTGGGGGTGAGTCCGCATGAGTTTCGGGGATTGAATTGATTGGTAACCCTAAATTCTTTTATTTAAACATCCGTCACCACATCAAAACCCTTGAAACTGCCTACAATGGCAAGTCCTGTGATTTTATTTGCGATCCCTTTCAGTTTAATTTTTCCGGCAATTTGGTTCAAAGTCGAGCCGCTTCCAACGGCATCATCTATCAATAAAATGTGCTTATATCGTACTGTTTCTGTCACTGCAAATGTATTTTCTGCATTATTTATCCTTTCATCAAGTTTGCTTAATGATTTTTGAGGAATGGGTATAATGCCAGATATTTTTTTAATATTAATTTTTGGTAAGTTGATTTTCAAATGAGTTTCCAAATATTTCATCAGCTGGAGTTCACGCCTAATGGTTGGTGGTACAAATCCCACGGCATCAAATTTGTTGTTTTTCAACAAAGCCTCTAATTTTGGTTTTAGCTCTTTCAACAAAATTTTCATTAAGAATTTATTTTGACCTTGTTTTGCAAAATGTAGCAATGTGCCTAATCTAGTTTTTCCAAAACGTTCTATTGCATAAAAATCAAGGTAAAGCACATTGTCTAGATAAATTGCATTGTAGCCTTTTGTGTTCACTAATTTTTCCTTGCCGTTTATGATGCCAATTTCATTGTAATAGATTTCATATTTTGCCAAGGTTTTGACAAACTCATCTATTGTTTTTTTGATCGGTAATTGTCTCTGTGTGCACCAATGGACAAATCCTTCTAAGCCTTCCAACATTCTCCCGATTTCGGTGATTACTAAAAAATGCTTGGCTAGAACTTCCTCTGTTTCTTTTGAAATATCAATCTGTATATCAACGACCTCAGCTTTAGCCGGAGTCAAACGGTAAATGGTTTTTGGTGTTCTTCCAAATTTTATGATTGTCTCACTTTCCAAAAGTTGGTTGATAGCCACATGTATACCTTGTTTTGATGCATCTAGCAAATCTGAAAGCTCTTTAACTGACAAATCTCCCTTTATTTTTAGGAGGTCAACAATTTTATCTTTAATCTTCATTTTTTGACTATTTACTATCAATAGTCAAAACTAAACAAAAATTAATTTTTAAGCTAATTTTTTTGACTATTTACTATCAATAGTCAAAAGTGTAAATAGGATAAAAATCAAACAATTTGTAATAGAAAATTTTTGTTGGGCTTGAATTAGACTACCCAATACATAAAAAAAACAGAGCCCGTTTTTAAGAACTCTGTTTTTATCAATATTTATAAGAAGTTTTACTTAAACCCAAACTTGGTTAGGCCTTCTTTACTCAATTTGAGGGCTTCCAAAGGTTGCATTCCATCGAAAACTTGATCTTGCTCCACAATATAATATTTCATACCTGAAAGTTTGGCATTTTTAAGGATTCTTGCAAAATCGATAGTTCCATTTCCTACTGGTGCAAAACGACCTTGCGTATCCATGTCTTTTACATGCCAAATTTTGAAACGACCAGGGTATTTTTGGAAATAACTTACAGGATCTACGCCCGCTTTAGTTACCCAATATAAGTCCATTTGAAAGTTTACATATTTAGGGTCTAACTTTTCCAATAAATAATCTATCGGTACAACACCGTCTTTATTTGCCTGAAACTCAAAGTCATGGTTATGGTAAAGAAATTCTAAACCTGCAGCCTTTGCTTTTTGTGCTACCGTATTCAGAATTTCAGCCAATTTTTCCAAAGTTCCCTCCATTCCTAATTTTCTTGTTTTTGGGTCAAATTTAAACATTCCCATTGGTGGAACAGGGGCTATAAAATACTTGAAACCAGCCGCTTTCACATCTGCTACAAGTTTATCGGCATTGTCTAAAGTCATGCTGCCCATATGTACTGAAATGGGTTTTAGACCCAAACTTTTGGTGTAAGATTTGAACTCTGCTGGAGTCATACCATAAAACTTTCCGTCTTTGTAATCAACCGCCTCAATAAATTTATATCCTAAATCCGACACGGCTTTAAGGGTAGCTTTTGGGTCTTTACCCATTTCGTTTCTAACAGTGTAGAGGGTCATACCACCCCATTTTTTTTGAGCAAACAAACTTGAATTTACAGACAGAAACAGCACTGCAATCAAGATTTTTGAAAGAGAATTGATTTTCATTTTTAATAATTGAATTGAACGTTAAACACACTTATTTTAATTAAATTTTTTAGGAAAATTACGGATAAATATCAAAAAAGCTGGTTTTATTTGACACATCCCAATTTTTATTCGACTATTCCTGCAAATGCCAATATTATTAAATTTATCCTATTCAGATAAATATTTTAAGTTAAAACATAAACTTCTCTCTTGAATCGATACAAATACGGAGCTTTATTTTGAGCGCCAGTAAATTTCTTTTCCAATCGCTCTAAAACACCTAAATCCAAAATTCTCTTTTGAAAATTGCTTATTACGATAGTTTTATCATATACTGCTTCATACAACGCATGAAGTTCCTGAATAGTAAAAGTTTCTGGCAAAAGATTAAATCCTATTAACT
>JAZKGO010000202.1:0-29500 GCA_040385875.1 Bacteroidota bacterium | reverse complement strand
GCTCCCTCTCTTGGGCTTGAACCAAGGACCCCATGATTAACAGTCATGTGCTCTAACCAACTGAGCTAAGAAGGAATTTACTTTACCGTTTTACCGAAAAGTGTTGCAAAATTACAGTTTTTATCCCTTTTCACAAAATCAATTGATAAAAAAAATTGAAAATAATTTGAAAAAATAATTGACTCGCTGAATTCTAGTTACTTAGGCTGGCACATAGACTACTTTTTTTGTTTCAAAAAACTCTTCCTCAAAGTAATCTGATAGGTGATACACTTTATTCTTTCTTCCAAAGGCCACCAATTCCTCATGAAGGTCACCTCCTTTTAAGCATAGCAACCCATTTCTTTTCTCATGAAAATTGTTGTTACTAATTTTTCCCCTTACCCAATTAAAAAAAACGGGTAGTTGCGTAACAGCTCTGCTCACTATAAATTCGTAATCGGTATGTAGCTGTTCGGCTCTTACCTGTTCAGCTTTTACATTATCTAATTTTAAGGCGGCAGCAATTTCATTTACCACTTTGATTTTTTTACCAATCCCATCAATCAAATGGAAATGTGATTCAGGGAATAATATAGCCAATGGTATGCCAGGAAAGCCCCCTCCTGTACCCACATCCAATATCTCGGTGCCTGGTTTGAAACTAACTATTTTGGCAATTCCTAATGAATGTAATACGTGTCTTTCAAATAGATTTTCTAAATCTTGTCTTGAAATCACATTGATTTGATCATTCCAAAACTGATACAAGCTAGGTAGTTGTTCAAATTGAGCAATTTGAGTCGGACTAAGGTTAGGGAAATATTTCTGTATAATCTGCACTATTATTGGTTGTGTTATTTTGAATTTTGACTGATTACCTCCATCTCACTTTTTTAACATTAATAATCGAAAACCAGCCCATTACTCCAAAATAAAGAGCCATTAAGCCATCAAACATTGGCAAGGCATACCAACGAAGGGTACTGCCGAGTTTGTGATTAGCAACAGCACCAAAAATCCAAACGATTAACAACCTAAAAAGGAAAATACTTCCCAATAAAATAAGCAATTTTTTACTCACAAAAAATAAAATAGGAAGCATTATCCAAATTAATATATGAGTAACTGAATAAATGCCTAATAGTATTTTGTCTCGATTTTTGTATCGGCGGCCAATATAAAGATGTCGTTTTTTCTGAATAAACCATTCGGAAAAAGTTTTTTTGGCAGCTGAATAAGTATAGGTATCTGGATGAAAGCAAATAGCAGTATTATTAGAATTGCTATTTTCGTTGATAAAAAGATCGTCATCACCTCCCGTGATTTTTTGATGGTTTCTAAAGCCTAATTTATCAAAAAATAATTTACGGCGATACATCAAATTACGCCCCACCCCCATATAAGGAATACCCAATAAAGCATAGGAAAAATATTGCCAAGCTGTAAAAAAAGTTTCGAAACGAATAAATGAATTTAGAAATCCTGGCTCTTCTAAATAAGGTGAAAATCCCAAAACTATCTGTTTGTCAAAACCCAATTTATTGACCATTCCCGTAATCCATTGGTCAGAAGTTGGTTTACAATCGGCATCAGTCAATAAAATTACATCTTTAGAGGCTACTTTTATTCCCAACGAAAGTGCATACTTTTTACTAGCCAAATGTTCAGGGGTGTCAGAAATTGTAATCAACTTAAAATTAGGATAGTTGAGCAATTCATGTTTTAAAAATTCGCCAGACCCATCAGTAGAGCGATCGTCAACTATAATCACTTCATAATCAGGGTATTTCTGATAATCCAAAATAGGTAAGAGATCCGTCAGATTGTCAAATTCATTCCAAGCACAAACTACAATCGAAACACCCTTGGTATTAGTATTGGTATGAATTTCATATTGCCTTTCAATCAAAAATCTAGAAAATACGATAATATAATAAAGTATCTGAATACTTAAGGCAATGATAAAAATGGTCAGGAATATTGAAAGCAATGTACGGTTAGTTTTATATGAATTAGCCCTTTTTTATAAAATTGAAATATTTTAATAAATCATAAGACTTAAATAAATGGTTCATTTTGGTGTAAAAATACAAAAATTAGTCGTAAAATTAAAAGCAAATGCCCCTTATAGGGTAATTTTGTAAATGAATTTCAAATTACTACACCAAGATATCCATACAAATGCGAGATGCGGTCGCATTGAAACCGATCACGGAATTATTAATACACCCATTTTTATGCCTGTTGGCACTGCTGGCACTGTAAAGGCAGTTCACCAGCGTGAGTTGAAAGAGGATATCAAAGCAGAAATTATCCTTGGCAATACCTATCATTTATATTTGAGACCCGGCCTCGAAATTATTGAAAAGGCAGGAGGTTTGCATAAATTTAACGGGTGGGAAAAGCCAATCCTAACCGACTCGGGGGGCTATCAGGTTTATTCATTGGCAGGTACTGGCCGAAAAATCAATGAAGAGGGAGTTACTTTCAAATCTCATATTGATGGATCAAAGCATGTATTCACCCCCGAAAATGTGATGGATATTCAGAGAACCATTGGAGCGGATATTATCATGGCATTTGACGAATGTACGCCTTATCCTTGCGATTATGATTATGCCCAAAAAAGTATGGAAATGACACATCGATGGCTCAAAAGATGCTGCGATCATTTTGATAGAACCGAACCTAAATATGGTTATTCTCAAACACTTTTCCCGATTGTACAGGGCAGTACTTATAAAGATTTACGTCGGCAATCAGCTGAATATATTGCTTCAATGGACCGAGAAGGCAATGCAATAGGCGGCCTTTCCGTGGGTGAACCAGCAGAAATGATGTACGAAACTACCGAGTTGGTCTGTAGCATTTTGCCAAAAGATAAGCCCCGCTATTTGATGGGAGTAGGCACACCTGCTAATATTTTGGAGTGTATCGCTTTGGGAATCGACATGTTTGATTGTGTAATGCCTACCCGAAATGCCCGCAACGGAACCTTATTTACCACCGAAGGAGTAATCAATATTAAAAACGAAAAATGGAAGGGCAATTTTAGTCCAATCGACTCAGGATTAGATTGTTATGCAAGTAATTTTTATTCAAAAGCCTACCTAAAACACCTTATCAAATCCCAAGAAATGCTGGGTGCCATGATTGCCAGTGTACATAATTTGGCTTTTTATTTATGGTTGGTAGGCCAGGCTCGTGAAAAAATAATAGAAGGCACTTTTGTGGCTTGGAAAAACGAAATGGTGGTGAAATTGATGAGAAGATTGTAATAAGTTTGAAAGTTTGGTGAAAATTTGTTAGTTTGAAAATAGTTTGCTAGTTTTTATAGACAAACTACCAAACCCTATAACTCAAAAACTATGATCTATGATTATATAATAGTAGGTGCTGGCTCGGCTGGTTGTGTTTTGGCCAATAGGCTTTCAGAAAATTCTGAAAATCAAGTACTTCTGCTCGAAGCGGGTGGTCCAGATAAGAAAATGGAAATTCATATTCCAGCGGGCTATATCAAACTTTTTCGGTCAGAGGTGGATTATAATTTCAGTACAGAGCCTCAAAAACATGTAAATAATCGACGAATTCCAGTTCCACGAGGCAAGGTTTTGGGTGGTTGTAGTAGCATCAATGCAATGGCTTATGTGCGGGGTAATAAAGCTGATTATGATGAGTGGTCTCAATTGGGAAATCCAGGCTGGGAATATGACAAACTGCTTCCTCTTTTCAAAAAATCAGAACATAGCGAAGTTTATACTGACCATTATCATGGGAAAGACGGACCTTTGAATGTATGCCAAGGGGTGACCTACCGTACCCCTTTTGCTGATGCCTTCGTAAAAGGCTGCCAACAAATTGGCATCCACGAAAACCAAGATTATAATGGCGAAAATCAGGAGGGAGCTTTTCACTTTCAGTTTACCAAAAAAAATGGAGTAAGGCAAAGTACTGCTACAGCTTTTTTGAAGCCAGTTTTATCCAGAAAAAACCTTACCATAATTACCCATGCAATTGTAAATCAGGTATTAATCGAAAACGATAAAGCAATTGGCGTAAGTTTTTCAAAAGGAAAATCAACTCTAAATAGAGTGCTTGCGAAAAAAGAAGTAATCCTTTCTGCAGGTGCCATTATTTCACCTCAACTATTAATGCTTTCGGGGATAGGGCCAAAAGATGAATTGAAAAAACAGGGGATTTTACTCAAAAAAGAAATTCAAGGGGTAGGAAAAAATCTTCAGGACCATCTTTTTTATAATGTTTCGGCACTGGCCTCTGTTCAAAAGGGAGTGAATCATGACCTAAAACCTCTCAATCAACTGAAAGGTTTGTTCAATTATTTTCTTAGAAAAAAAGGTCCACTTACGGCCAGCCCTTTGGAGGCGGGAGCCTTTTTCGATCTGAATAATTCTGGGAAAGTCGATTTCGAATTTCAGTTTGCGTCTATGCATATTGGGGATGATTATCAAGCAGATATGTATGATTATAAAACGATCCCTCATACCGATGGTTTCACCATATTACCTTCTCTACTCAAGCCAAAAAGCAGGGGATTTATTGGTTTGAATAGCAAAAATGCATTGGATTCTCCATTGATTCAACCTAATTTTCTGGAAGCGGAAGAAGACCTTCTTACCTTAATCAAAGGAGGTAGAAAAGCAGAGGAAGTGCTTGAATCTGAAGCATTTGCCCCTTATCGTAAATCGATAATTTGCCCGCCAGATAGAAGTTCAGATGATACTTGGGCTGATCATATTCGTAAAAGTTTGGAAACAATCTATCACCCAGTGGGTACATGCAAAATGGGCAATGATGAAATGGCCGTGGTTGATTCTCAACTGAGGGTACACGGTATCGGAAATTTAAGGGTAGTAGATGCCTCCATCATGCCCATTATTGTGGCGGGCAATACCAATGCCCCAGTGATTATGATTGGAGAAAAAGGAGCTGAGATGATTTTAGAAAGTAGATAAAACTTAGAATGAAAATGTGATTTTATGCAAATGGAGATCCATTTTCTTTCAGATATTGGCCAATGTTGAAATGGATATGCTATATGTTTTCAAAATCAATTACTCAACTCAACCGCCCGTTTTTGTGCCGCTTCGATTCCCTCAATTAAAGTGCCTCCTAAATTCCCCTCCTCAAAAGCACGCAAGGCGGCTTCTGTAGTACCCCCTTTTGAGGCCACCGCTTTGATGAGTTCGTCCAAGCTTTTTTCAGCGTTATTAATCAAATGAAAGGAACCTACCATCGTTTGCTTTACCAACATGGCAGCCATCGATTCCTCAAATCCCATTTTTTTACCTGCTTCAATCATATTTTTTACCAAATAGAAAAAATATGCCGGGCCTGATCCACTCAATGCAGTTACCGCATCAATCAAAGATTCATCTTCTAAAAAAACAGCTCTACCTGTGGAATTAATTAAATTTTCGACTTTACGTAGCTGGTTAATTTCTACTTCATTGGCAGCACAAAAAGCTGTCATTCCCATCCCAATCATAGCGGGCGAGTTGGGCATGGCTCTTATCACCAAAGGATGGTTCAAGCCTGTCTGAATTTTAAGGATTGGTATACCGGCCATTATGCTCAATATGAGCTGATTAGGTTTGATTACGAGCTTTAATTCGCCCACAACAGAAGCGAAATCCTGTGGTTTGACAGAAAGAATGATTAAGTCATAATCTCCCACTTTTGGGCCAATTGTATCAATCACAAGACCAGCTTTTTCAGCCCGCAATGCCTCACCCCTTTCAATACTCTTTTCAATCAGAAGAAGATCTTCACTTTTCACTAAATCATATTGGATAAAAGATTTGGCAAATGCCATCCCCATATTTCCACAACCAACTATTGCTATTTTCATAAAACCTCGCAGCGGCTAACCGCCTACCCCAGCGGGGAATTTTTTTATAGATTAAAAAGATTTGTTCTAAATTTCTTAGTTGAGAAAGTGAACATTAAATTACAACTGCCCTATCCCCCCAATGGGGTAGGGGCTTTAATTACTACCCAGCACCTCGGTCAATTTCGCCTCTAAACTAGGGCCTCTCAGGTTTTTGCCAATGATAACTCCTTGTTTATCAATTAGATAGGTGAGTGGTATTGCTTGCACATCAAAGTCTTCAGATACAGTTGATGGGCCATATAAGGTAGCAGTTACATGCTTCCAGGTTAAATTATCTGATTTGATGGCCTTCTTCCAAGCTTCAAAATCTCTATCGAGGGTCACACCAAAAATTTCAAAATCTTTGTCTTTGAACTTCTCATACATCCTCACCACATTGGGATTTTCTCTACGGCAAGGGCCGCACCAAGAAGCCCAAAAATCAATCAATACAAACTTGCCTTTAAAGGAGGATAAATTTAAAGTGTCGCCCTCTGGTGTGCGCAGGCTTATTTCTGGGGCTGGGGCGCCCACTGTGATGCCAACTAATTTTTTAATTTTTTTTATAAAGGTCGTTATCAATGGATTAGTTGGATTGGTCTTTTCAAGTTTTTCGGCTACCACCAATAAAAATGGAACTTCTTCCTGTGGATTCAGAAAATTTGTTCCATAAAGAGTCACCAATCTGGTACCCATTTCTGGAAAA
Organism: Bacteroidota bacterium; assembly: GCA_040385875.1. Classification (GTDB taxonomy): domain Bacteria; phylum Bacteroidota; class Bacteroidia; order Cytophagales; family Spirosomataceae; genus JANMZR01. The sequence goes on along the minus strand of JAZKGO010000202.1, from coordinate 22,922 downwards.
TATCCTTTAATTTTATTAATTGTTTCTGTTTGGGCGGCCATATACTCTGACCTAAGAGTCTCTTGCTTAGGCATATCTTTTTTCTCAATTGCCTCCTGAAATGCCTTTTCTAAAACTGCTGTTTTCGCTTTCATGGCCGATGAGACATCATTCAGTTTTTTGTAATATTCCATATTTACAGACCCTGTTACCTCAAGCTTCCCTCCAGCTTTTCCTTCAGCTACTACATTTAATTGGTCACCTCCTTCCAGAATGAGGGTTGTTTTTTGTTGGTTAAAAATATCCAACTGATAAAAACCGCCTCCATTTTCAGGAGTTGGATTGAGGCTAAAACTTAGGTCTTTATTTACAATTACAGAATCAGTAGGTATTCGAACTCCATTGTCAGTAATTTTTGACAATAAAATCCTACCATTTGGCACAAATTGATTTACTTTTCCAGAAATTAGGGCCTTATTTTGTGCGAAAACGGTTGTTTTCAATAAAAAAATAAAGGCGAAATAGACTATTTTTTTCATTTTAGTAATTTTTAAAATTTCAATTAGCCAATGATTCTGTTAATAATTTGCTGGTAATTTTAGGATCGGCTGCACCTTTTGATTTTTTCATCACCTCACCCATAAACATTGCCAAAAGTCCTTTTTTGCCTGCTTTATATTCTTTAACTTTTTCAATATTAGCAGCCAAAACCTCATCTACTAACGCCTGTAATGAATCGCTATTGCTTTGCTGAATTAGATTTTGCTCCTCAGCAATTTGCAATGGACTTTTTAAATTATTTTTTAATAATTCTGGAAATATTTTCTGGCCTCCACTAAAACTAACCTTTCCCTCCTCAATTATTTTAATTAAATCAGCAATTGTTTTCGCTTCAACAGGAAAGTCGCTTATTTCTAAACTATTTTCATTTAAATACGATTTAATTGGCCCCATCAACCAATTGGATGCTGCTTTAAAATTAATAGTATTTTTGCAAATTTCCTCAAAATAAGTAGCTATTTCCTTGGATTCAGTAAGCAATGATGCATCATAATCTGTTAATTTATAATCACTTACATATTTTAAATACAAATCATTAGGTAAGCTAGGCATCTTGGCATTGATTAAGTCCACCCAATTTTGTTTGACTTCAAAAGGAGGTAAATCTGGCTCAGGAAAATACCGGTAATCGTTCATGGTTTCCTTTTCTCTCATACCTGATGTAGCTCCAGTATTCGGATCAAACGAGCGAGTTTCTTGAATAATTTTATCCCCATTTTCAAGAGCAGTAATTTGTCTATCTACTTCATATTCAATGGCTTTATGAATAAAACGCATCGAATTCATGTTTTTAACCTCTACTTTTGTGCCAAACTCTTTTGCATCCAACAGCATTACGGATACGTTCACATCACAACGAAGGGAACCCTCTTCCATATTGCCATCACAAATATCCAGATACCTCACCAACTTTCTGATTTCAGTCATAAAAGCTGCCGCTTCCTCTGCCGACTCAATACAAGGCTCAGTTACCATTTCGATTAATGGGGTGCCCGCTCTGTTATAATCCAACAAGGTATCCGTTTCGCCCTCAATATGGATGGACTTGCCAGCATCTTCCTCCAAATGGATATGGTGGATTTTTACCTGTTTTTCAACATTTTCTCCTTCCGCATTTTTAAACTTTATTAAATACTGGCCAGGTCCGCAAATAGGGGTTTTGTCCTGAGTAATTTGGTAGCCTTTTGGAAGGTCGGGATAAAAATAATTTTTACGATCAAAATACTGCCATTCTGCAATTTTACACTTGCATGCAATCCCCATTTTAATAGCAAATTCAACCGCCTTACGATTCAATTTTGGCAAAACTCCTGGATGACCGAGTGTAATTACGCCAATATTCGTATTGGCATCCACCCCAAACTGATTGGGGTCAGATGCAAATATTTTACTTTCAGTTTGCAATTGTGCATGCACTTCCAAACCAACCACTACTTTATATTTTGATTTTACTACCTTACTGACCATCGTTCAAATTACCACCTAATATTGTTTATGAATACAAAGATAACTTAAATATGTAAATAGGGGAAATTGGTATTGAAAAGCATAGTTTTGAGACAATCTTTTGCAAAATTTCAAAAGAAAAAGTATAGAATTTCTGTAAAATGGTTAAGTTTGGCAATATATTTACAATTTGAAAAAACAAAATATCTATGAAAAAATACCTAAAATTCGTTTTGTTATCTTTGATTTTTACACCAACGTTTGGACAAAATAAGCTTACCAAACAAGAAGAAAAAAATGGTTGGCAACTACTTTTTGATGGAAGTACGCTAAATAATTGGCGAACTTACAAGAATGCCCAACTGAATTGGGAAGCCGTAAATGGAGAATTACATAACAAAAATCACGACGCATCGGAGGCTTTTCGTGGCGACTTGATTACCACCAAAAAATACAAAGATTTTGTTTTTACCTGTGAATGGAAAATATCCGAGGCCGGCAATTCAGGTATTATTTACCGTGCTTCGGAGGAATTTAAGCAACCCTATTTCACGGGACCAGAATATCAAGTAGCTGATAATGAGGGATATAAAGGTAAAATAACTCCACTACAAACCACTGCCTCAAACTATGATATGGAAGGTAATTTTCTGGCAAAACCCAAACCAGTTGGTCTGTGGAACAGTACAAAAATATTAGTAAATGGCAACCACGTGGAGCATTGGTTAAACGATGTTTTGGTGATTCAATATGAATTTAATTCGGAAAAATGGCTCGAACAAAAGGAAAAAAGTAAATGGAAAACAGCCCTAAAATACGGCCTTGAGCCAGAAGGACATATTTCCTTACAAGATCACGGGCATGAGGTTTGGTTTAAGAATGTGAAGATTAAGGAGTTATAAAATGATAATAATACTGTAGATACACGCCTCGAGGCGTGTATCTACATCAATTTAAAAGTTCAGACCTACACCACCTCCAAAATCATTGATTCTAAAGTGAGTCCAGGGCCAAAAGCACAGCTTAATATATTCTTGCTTTTATCCGTTTCTGAAAGTTGGTTCATGATATTTTTCAAAACAAATAATACTGTGGCCGATGACATATTGCCATAATTAGCCAAAACCTCATAGGCAAATCGATTAGATTCTTTATCTAGACTTAGGGCTTTTTCAATGGCTTCTAAAATTGCCCTACCTCCTGGATGCATGGCAAATAAATCAATATCCTCCATACTTAAATGGTTGTTTTCCAGCAGTTTATCTATCAATATTTTTACCCCTTCTTTCACAATTTTGGGTACGTTTGAGCTGAGCACCATTTCAAAACCAAAATCGGCAATGTTCCACTCCATTTCCTGTTTGCCTTCTTCGAAAAGGTCGCAATAAAAGGATTTCAACAAGAGAGATATGCCTAATGGATTGGGCGAACTTTCTAAGAAAACCGCAGCAGCTCCATCCGCAAATAGTGCATTAGAAAGCAAGTTATTATCTGATATTTTCTTTTGAAAATGAAGTGTACACAACTCAACTGAGACAATTAGGACCTTGGCAGAGGCCTCTGATTTGCAAATTGAATCAGCCAATTTGAGGGCATTAAAAGCGCCATAGCAGCCCATGAAATTAATACAAGTCCGTTTAATAGTCGTATTTAAGTCATAATATTGCACTAGGTCGATATCTAGACCCGGTGCATACATTCCTGTACAACTCACTGTGATTAAATGAGTTAGCTCGGATAATTTATTTTTACCGATTTTTTCAAAACAATTATTTACCGCCTCAATGCACAAAGGCAAGGCATATTTCCGATAGCTGAGCATTCTTGGTAAAATAGTCGGAAAAGGTTCTAAATCTGGAGTTGGTGGGAAAAATGTAAAATCCTTCACTTCACAAGCATAGTCTCCAATTACACTATGCCTTTTTACAATTTTGGTTTGGCGATATAATGCTTTTAATTTTCTGGTCTCGACAGCATCCAATTGCAAAGCACTACACATAAAATCTGCTATTTGCTGTTGATCAATACAATTCTGTGGTACGGCTGAGCCGATGGCATTGATAAAAGCTGGCATATTATTTTTATTGTCAATTAAATGTAAATTCAACATTATCAATGACTTTACAATAAAGCTACTGAGAAATCTATTCGAGTGATGTCATTTACCTTACCTTTACAACTGTTTTATTTGATAAAAGTTATAATCATGCGTTCAGTTATTCAACATTTAAGATTTCATTTTTCCTTTTTTCTAATGCCCGTCTTTTTGTTTGCCTATTCTCAAACGTCCGAACCCAACTTTAGTAAAACTGTATGGGCATTTGTGATTCTGCATTTAATGATATACCCAGCGAGTAACGCCTTTAATAGCTATTTTGATAAAGATGAGGGTCCTATTGGAGGTATTGAAAGGCCAATGCCTGTAGAAAAGGGCCTGTACTATACGGCTAATTTTATTGATTTTTTAGCTATTCTATTAGCGTATTTCACTTGTAACTTTAATTTTGCATTGAGCATTTTGATTTATATTTTAATCTCTAAAGCTTATTCACATCCATTAATCAGATTAAAAAAATATCCATTGATGAGCTGGCTGGTGGTTGGGTTATTTCAAGGAGCTTTTATCTATCTTTCTGTATTTCAATTAATTAATAATCAATTTTCCGTTTTTTTTGAAAAAAGTTCATTGCTTCCCGCTTTACTCACTTCTCTCAATTTATGGGCATTTTACCCGATTACCCAGATTTATCAACATGACGCTGATGCAAGCAGGGGTGATATCACGCTCAGTTTGAAGTTAGGTATCAGAGGCACTTTAACTTTCACCGCTGTTCTCTTCCTATTTTCAACAATTGGATTTGGGTATTTTTTTTCTGAACAAAATGTTTGGGTCTCACATAATTTTATTCTTTATCTTATCTGTATGGCTCCAGCCTTACTATTTTATAATTATTGGTTAGTGAAATGCTGGAAAGATCAATCAAATGCCAATTTTAAAAATACGATGCGGATGAACCTTATTGGTTCTATTTGTTTGAATTTATTTTTTGTATTGCTCATTTTTTTCGAAAAAAATTAGAATTTATTTCTCTGATTATCAGCGATTAATAGGGGATCAATAAAATTTTACTAAAAAATTATTTGCAAAATTGAGTTCATTGCTTACCTTTGCAGTCCAATAGCTCAATAACAAGCGAAAATAGCTCAGCTGGTAGAGCGCAACCTTGCCAAGGTTGAGGTCGAGGGTTCGAACCCCTTTTTTCGCTCTAGAAAAGCACCCTTTAAGGTGCTTTTTTAATTTAAAGCACTATTAGGTTCATGCCTTTAGGCTTTTTTAAAAACAGTTGCTCGAGTGGTGGAACAGGTAGACACGCAGGACTTAAAATCCTGTGGGAAGCAACGCCCGTGCGGGTTCGATTCCCGCCTCGAGTACTTTAAAAAACCTTTTCGGAGGTTATATTAAAGGGTGTAATATGCTGATAAACAAGCTTTTACACCTTTTTTATTTTTTGTTGCTTTCTGATAATTTCTTTAGTTTTCTTTAAAAGTGTAGAAAAAGTGTAGAAATAATCTAGAAATTCCAAGTTCGATTCCCATCCTTTTTTTATTAATAAATCTAATAGAGAAGTACAAATTTTCTAAGGCTCATACAATATTTGTTGTTAGAACTTTTAAAAGAAAATTTATGACTAGGCTATTGACATTTATCTAGTGAAATATCAAATGTATTATATTTAAGTATAAAATATTGTACCTAATTAAATACAAAATGAGCTAAATGAACCTGCGCCTTTAACTATTGATTGAATAACAATAAATTAATAGGTACTAATCTATTGATAATTGGTTTTTTATATGAATATCTAATTTATAATTCCACAAATAATAATTTCTTAATAATTGCTTAATGTTCGTAAATTAGTTTTGTATTTGTTTTAAAACATAAAAATGAGCGGTCTTTTCAAATAAGTATTTATCTAAAAAATCATTCTGCAATAAATAATGTTTATAGAAGCTTTAATTATTTTTTCTGTTGGTTTGACAGATAGTACTTCAAAAAAATCAACATTGCTCAACGAGGTGGTGGTTACGGCCAACCGTTCGGAGCAGCAAATTTTCAATTTGGCCAATTCAATCAATGTATTGAGTAAAAAAGATTTAAAAACTTCAGCCTTCCGTACTGCACCCGAGGCACTTTTTGGAGTAAATGGGGTGATGGTTCAAAAAACAAATCATGGCGGAGGCTCCCCTTTTGTGCGTGGGCTTACTGGCAACCAAACACTACTTTTGATTGATGGTATTCGCTTGAATAACAGTACTTTCCGATATGGCCCCAATCAATATTTGAATACAATTGACCCATTTTCAATCGACAAAATTGAAGTGTTGAAAGGTGGCGGATCAGTACAATATGGGTCGGATGCAATTGGTGGCACGATACAAATATTTACAGCCGAACCAGAATTTGGCAGCAAATTTAAAGCAAACGTTTTGAGCAGATTGGCTACTCATGGCATGGAAAAAACCGGAAGAGCTGAGTTGGGCTTTGGAAATGATAAATTGGCGATTGGTGGAAGCTTTAATTTTAGAAATTTTGGCGATTTGGTTGGTGGAAAAAATACTGGGCGTCAATCTCCGTCAGGATATGATGAGCAGGCAGGAAATATCAAAGCGAAATTCAAAATGGGCAAGGGTGTTTTAACTGCTGCTCATCAGTATTTTCAAGCAAATAATGTGCCTGTTTATCATAAAGTTGTTTTGGAAAACTTTGCCATAAATGAATTTGAACCTCAGCGAAGAAACCTCACTTATTTGAAATTTTTGCAAGAAAATGATTCTAAACTATTTTCAAATATAAGTATAATAGCTTCATTACAAAGTACTTATGAAGGTAGAGTAAGCCAAAAAAATGGGAATATAACCAAGACACACGAAACCGATAAAGTATTTTCAAAGGGATTTTCCACAAATATTCATTCTCAACTAAGCCAAAAATATAGCGCCAATTCAGGTGTGGAAATCTATCAAGATTTGGTGAGAAGCAATAAAGTAAATACCAATACTATAACCAACGAATCCTCAAAAATACTAAGAGGACTTTACCCTGATAAGGCTACTTTTTTCAATTATTCTGTCTATTCTATGCACCAATTAATTCAAAAACGTTGGCAATTTTCGGCTGGTTTGCGCTACAATGGCTATTCAATTGCAATCCCGGATGAAACGCTCGGAAAGTCTATTTTATCCCCGAAAGCATTGGTTGGCAATGCCTCAATTTTATTTAACTTGTCAAAAAGCGCAAATATTTATGTGTCGTATAACACTGGTTTTCGAGCACCAAACATCGACGATTTAGGTACTTTGGGCATTGTGGATTTCCGTTACGAACTGCCTTCTAACGACCTAAAGCCCGAGAAGTCAGATAATTACGAGTTGGGTTATAAGCTAAAAACCAATCAATTTTCAAGTACAATTTCTGCTTTTTACAATAAATTAAACAACTTGATAACACGTGTAAAAGTGCCAGATCAAGTGATTAATGGCTACAATGTATATAAAAAAGAAAATGTAGAAGAAGCTTATATAAAAGGTGCTGAATGGGAATTTGAGGCGATTTTATCACAAAAATTGAACGCTTTTGGAGGGGTTGCCTATTTATATGGTCAAAACGTTACTAAAAACGAACCTATGCGTAGAATGCCTCCTCTGCATGGCAGATTGGGTTTGATATTTCAACAAAAAAACTTCTTTTTTAAACCCGAATTTTTCTATGCTACCAAGCAAACTAGGCTCGCTCAGGGCGATAAAGACGATAATAGAATTGGCAAAAATGGCACAGATGCTTGGCAAATTATCAACATAAATTCTGGGTATAATTTTAAGTTTATTTCTGTAAATATATGCCTTCAAAATCTTACTAATCAAGACTATAGAACGCATGGATCGGGCATAAATGGTGTTGGTAGAAGTGCATTGGGAACGGTGCAACTTCATTTTTAGGGTTAAAAGGGGTGAGAGAGCAATACCATCATACTATTTGGCTTTGATTAGGATTCGGCAAGCTCACCATAAACCGCTCAGCTAACAATTCAATATGGTTGTTCCCTGAGGAATGTCGAATGGAATCGAGATAAACACAAAACTTATATAAGAAGACAAAAACCCACATTAAAAAAACAAAATTTTCAATCATGAAATCAATTAAAAAGTATTTCTCAATTCCACTTTTATTGGCCTATATTATTTCACAAACTGCTAATAGCCAATCAGTTATTGACAATTTGAGGGCAAGTAAAATTACTTTGCCAAATGGTTGGTCGCTAACCCCAGCTGGTAAAACCATTCCACTCAACCACGATTTACCATTGAATATGGTGGTGTCTCCCAATAAAAAGCAAATGGCCATTACCAACAATGGGCAAAGCACTCAAAGTATCGCTTATGTTGATTTGGCCACCGAAACTATTCTAAAAGACGAAGAAATTAAAAAGTCGTATGTCGGTTTGGCATTCAGTAAAGACGGTAAAAAGTTATACGCATCGGGAGGAAACGACAACAAAATTGTGATTTATTCTGCTGAAAATAATACAATTAAGCGAGATACTGTAATTGAGTTGGGTAAGCCGTGGCCAAACAAAATTTCGCCAACTGGCCTTTGTGTCGACTCAGATAAAAACCTTTTGTATGTTGTTTCAAAGGAAAATAATTCGCTTTATATCTGCAATACCAAAACACTTTCGGTTATAAAACAGATTGAATTACCCAACGAGGCCTATACATGTATTCTTTCGCCCAATAAAAAAACGCTCTATATTTCACTGTGGGGTGGTGCAAAAATTGCTGTTTTTGACACACAAAAGCAAGCTTTGTTTTCTGAAATTGAGGTGGATAAAAACCCGAACGATATGATTTTGACCAAAAATGGCAAATATCTTTACTGCTCTCATGGCAATGATAATACCGTTTCAGTAATAGAAACGGCCTCAAATAAGCGAATAGAAGTGCTTTCGGCCTCACTTTTCCCAAATGCACCAGTTGGCACTACACCCAATGGAGTGGCACTTTCACCTGACGAAACCAAATTGTTCATTGCCAACGCCGATAACAATTGCTTGGCTGTATTTGACGTGAAGGAAAAAGGAAAAAGTCGTTCGTTGGGATTTATACCCACTGGCTGGTACCCTACCTCGGTAAAAATAGGGGGAAAGAAAATCTACGTAACTAATGGCAAAGGAATGACTTCGCTACCCAATCCGAAAGGGCCAAAACCTAATCTTTCTAAAGCACCGCAATACAAAGGGGCTAATCCTGAGGCAAATAAAGGCGAACTGGAGTACATCGGCGGTTTATTTAAAGGTACTTTATCGATTATTGATATGCCATCAGAAGGTCTTTTGAACCAATATTCAAAATTAGTCTATGAAAATTCGCCTTACACTAAGGAAAAAGAACTTTTGGCTGATGGTGAAATTGGCAACCCGATTCCTATGAAAGTAGGGGATGTTTCGCCAATTAAATATGTTTTTTATATTGTAAAAGAAAACCGAACTTATGACCAAGTATTGGGCGATGTGAAAGCTGGCAATGGCGATTCCACACTTTGTATTTTCCCAGAAATTGTGACCCCAAATCAACATAAATTAGTTAAAGAATTTGTGCTTTTGGATAATTTTTATGTGGATGCCGAGGTAAGTGCCGATGGCCACAATTGGTCGATGGCGGGCTATGCCAATGATTTTGTTGAAAAAAACTGGGTAACTAGCTATGGCGGTCGGGGAGGTAATTATGATTATGAGGGCAGCAGAAAAATCGCTTTTCCTAGAGATGGTTTTATTTGGGATCATGCCAAAAGGGCAGGGGTAACTTACCGTACTTATGGCGAATTTGCCGAGTCGGCCAAAAATGTGGATGCTTTAAAAGATGGAAATGTTTGCAAAAAATATCCCAATTACAATTTGTCGATTACCGATGTGGCTCGTGAGCAAGTTTGGGAAGCTGATTTTGACTCATTATTAGCTATTAATCAAGTGCCAAAATTAAATACGTTGCGAATGGGCAACGATCATACTTCGGGAGCAAGATTGGGGTCGATTTCGCCAATTGCAGCCGTTGCTGATAATGATTTGGCGGTTGGAAAATTTGTAGAACATTTGTCGAAATCGAAAATATGGGCAGAATCAGCCGTATTTATTTTGGAAGACGATGCCCAAAACGGATCCGACCACGTGGATGCACATCGCTCAACTGCATATGTGACAGGTGGTTTTGTGAAACGTGGTTTTGTTGATCATACTATGTATTCTACCACTTCGATGTTGCGCACAATGGAGCTGATTTTAGGGATGAAACCAATGAGTCAATACGATGCTGGAGCAGTGCCCATGCACCGTTGCTTTACAAAAAATGGCAATGCAGCACCATTTGAATCGGTTGATCCAAAAGTAGATATTAATGAAAAAAATGTGGCTGTAAATATCAATTCCATCAAATCAGGTAAATTGAATTTGGCTGAACCAGATGCTATTAATGATCTGGAATTCAGTGAGATAGTATGGCAAACAGTACGAGGCTTAAACAGTAAAATGCCCGCTCCTAAAAGAAGTGCTTTTGTGAAATTGGGTAAAAAAGATGAAGATGATTAAGTTTCGACTTTTAAAAGAAAACTAAAATTAAAAGGAGTTCTGTCAACAAAAATGGCAGAACTTTTTTTGTGAAAATGCCTTAAAAGCCACTACATAATTTGATATTAATTTGAAAATATTTAGATAATATTTTGATAAAATTGGCAAACTACTTTTGTGCGATTAATCAATTTATTAATTCATATCTAGTTTTGAATATCCCTAAATCTTGGAAGGATATTTTGGGTTTGATATGTTAATTTTTTAAACAAAATCATTTATGAAAAAATTATTACTAACAGTAATCCTATCAATTTTGGCATTCACTTTTTCTTTTTCGCAAGGAACGGATGCAACTATTTTCGGTAAAGTTTTAGACGAAAAGGGTGAGGGTGTTCCCGGGGCTTCGATTCGAGTGCGCAACGAATCAACTGGTTTTCAGACGGGTACAGTTTCAAACAGTGCTGGCGATTATCAATTGCAACAGCTGCCATTGGGCAAGCCTTACACCATTACCATTTCTTACGTGGGCTATCAAACACAAAAGTTTTCAGACTATGCTTTGAATCAAGGTGATCGATTGAAAATAGACTCAAAATTGATGGTAGCTCAAACAGATTTGAATGAGGTGGTGGTATCAGCCAACTCTTTTGTAAACAAAGAAAGCCAACGTGCTGGAGCAGCTATCGCAGTTACTTCACTACAAATGAAGCAGTTACCAATGGAAGGCAGAAATTTTACAGCCTTAACTGCACTTTCGCCATTGCAAGGCCGTAATGGTAGCTTTGGTGGTCAGCGTACTTCTTCAACCAACGTTACAATGGACGGAGTAAATGCCCGTAGCCAATATACAAACGGTGCAATTGGCAATGGCCCGTACACAATTTCGCAGGAAGCAATCCGTGAATATCAGATTTCTACCAATAATTACGATGTGATTTTAGGTCGTCAAGGAGGAGGCTCTTTAAATGCTGTTACGAAAAATGGCACAAACCAAATGGAAGGTTCAATGTTTTTTTTCCAAAGAGCAAGCCAAGCCAAATTGTTTGGAAAAGAGTTGTTTCCTATGAATAGTGAATATAATGCCAATGGCACGCCTCGTACCACTAATATCAACCAAAAGCAGTATGGCTTTTCATTGGGAGGACCTTTAATTAAGGATAAATTACATTATTTTGTTGCTTTGGACCGTCAAAATGAAACGATTCCTTTTCAAATTGCACCTGTTTTTAATGCTACACAAGAGCAAAATTTTGGTATCACAAAAGCCAATTTAGACCAACTAATTGAAGTGGCTCGTTCAAAATATGGCATGAAAAATACGCAACAGTATGGAGATTTTTCGAGAGAAACAGTTGCTAATGCTTTGTTTGCAAGAATTGATTGGCAAATAAATGAAAGAAATAAATTGACATTTCGAAACAACCTAACTACTTGGGATTCACCACAATCTGTAACTGATAACTCAAATGTAAACCTTTTGGAAAGTTGGATTGGTTTCAAATCAACTGAAAATAGTGCATTGGTATCGTTGCGGTCGCAATTGGCACCTGATTTAACTAATGAGCTTAAATTTCAATACCAATCTGTGAAACGTAATTATGAAGTAAGTTCGGATTTGCCAGTTGAAAGCATTCCTCGGGCCATCATTACGGTGCGCTCTACTATCCCTACTGCAACAAACCCAAATGCTACGCAAACAAGAACGGTTCAGTTTGGTGGACAACGCTTTGGAACTGAATATGCCAATGATCAAGTGCTACATTTGGCCAATACTACTTATTTGAGAAAAGGAAATATAAACTACAAGTTTGGCACTGATAATATGCTTACGTTTTTGGATTCAAAAATTGTAAATGAAATGAATGGTCGGTTTTTCTACTCAAGTTTGCAAGATTTTGTTGACAATAAACCAAGTCGCTATGCCCGAGAGGTTCCTTTAAGTGATCCAGCAGTTCAACAAAGCTTATTAGATTTTTCTGCTTTTGCACAGGCTGATTTTGAACCATTTAAAAACGTTCAGGCTATGCTTGGTCTTCGTTATGACGCCACAATTTTTTTCAAACATGGTGATCAAAACCCTGCTACAGAGAGTAAATTGTTGATTAATACTACTAATTCAATGGCCGATTTCAATAATTTCCAACCAAGATTTCAGTTGAATTGGGATGTAAATGGTGCCCAAAAGGATTTAATTAAATTTGGTGGTGGTTTGTTTTCAGCACAACCAGTTTCTTATTTGCAGTTAAATAATATTCAAAATTCGGGTAAAATTGTTGGTTCAATCGACGTTTCTGGTGCCAATGTACCAACTGCGGACTTTGTTTCGTATAGAAATGAACCTGCGACAACTCCAGGAATCAAGCCGGGTGAAAGTTATATTTCTACCATAAATGCTGTTTCTGATGACTTTCAAGTACCAAGTATTTACAAGTTGAATCTCTCTTATAACCGATTTTTCAGCCCACGATTCAGAGCAGGTATTAATTTGCTTTGGTCGAAAACGGTAAACAATTATGTGTATTACGATAGAAATATTGTGGATCAACCCTATTTTACATTAAGCAACGAAGGTGACCGTGGGGTGTTTGTACCTGCCAACACTATCCCTGCAAATGGATCAACCGATTGGACAAAAGGAAGAAAAGCGAATGATTTGGGCCGTGTTTTAGAGCTTGAATCGGAAGGTATTTTAAACCAAGCTGCTGTGGTAATTGATGCCTCAATTCGCTTTGGAAAAGACGGTTATTTTACAGTAAGTTATACCAAAAACGACACACAAGACAATACCTCATTCGACTGCTGTGTAGCCAATACGTCAACTTTTCGTGCAGTAAAAGACGATCCACGTGACCAAACAATGGCTTATTCTGATTTTCAGTTTTCGGATAAATTAGTAATGAATGCTGCTACACCAACTTTTGCTGGCTTTCAATTAGGAGCTATTTTTAACGGAGTGGGTGGTACAAGATATTCATTTTTGACGGGTGGAAACAAAAGTATCAACGGCGATTTTGTATTGACAAACGATCTGGCTTTTGTATTTGACCCAAACAATTCGGCAGTTCCAACGGCCATACAAACAGGTATAAAAGCGCTATTGGATAATCCAGATATTACGCAATCGGTTAAAGATTATATCACCAAAAATTTGGGCAAAGTGGCTGAAAGAAATGGTGGTATCAATCCGTTTTATTACACAGTTGATTTACGTTTGACAAAAGATTTGAAAATCTATAAAAAACACGCATTGAGCCTTTCCGCTGATTGTTTCAACTTTATGAACCTTTTGGACAAAACCAAGGGTGTATCTTACAACCATGGTAATGTTAACTTGATTACGATGACTACTTTTGACCAAAAAACGATGAACTACAACTACAATGTGGAATCTGGGGCTGGTCGAAAATTATCCTCAGCAGGCGGTACACCTTGGCGAATTCAGTTGGGGGCAAGATATTCCTTTTAACCTATTTTTTTTTATTAAAGTAAAAGCCAATTCTCATTCTTTGAGAATTGGCTTTTTTGAAAATCAGTTTTAAAACCTTTGTAAAATGGGGCATGATAAAATCATTTATTATGATTTACCAACTCATTTTTCCAATAAAGGTATTTTTTTGATATCTATACTATCTTAACCTAAGTCAATGAATCTCGGTTTTTCAATATTTTACTTTGCGTTAAATATTTAAAAACTTAAAAAGATGATTCGATTTATTATTCTCGCAATTTTCATTTCTTTGGCAGGCTTTGTTTCTGCTCAAAATATCAGTCAAACTATCAGAGGTTCTGTTATTGATGGTGAAACTCGGCAATCACTCGTTGGGGCACAAATAGTTGTAATGGATTCAAATCCAGTGCTTTATGCCGAATCCGACAATCAAGGCAATTTTTCCATCAAAAGCATTCCGCTTCGAAGAGTAACTTTGCAGGTGACCTATTTGGGCTATAAAAAAGTGCAAATGCCCAATTTGATTTCCAATTCGGCAAAGGATTTGGTGGTGGAGGTGGCCATGGAAGAAGAAATTACCAGCTTAAGCGAGGTTACAGTTTCTGTGACCAAAAACCGTGGCGATGCTACCAACGAAATGGCTTTGGTAAGTGGTCGGTCGATTTCGCCAGAGCAAACCAACCGTTATGCGGGCGGCTTCAACGATCCATCAAAGATTTTATCCAATTTTGCAGGAATTACAAGCACGCAAGATGGCAGTAACGATGTGATTGTGAGGGGAAATTCACCCAAATTTATGCAGTGGCGAATGGAGGGAATCCAGATTCCCAATCCTAATCACTTTGGCGATCAGAACAGTGCTGGTGGCTCAATAAGCACGCTCAACAACAATATTATCGGCCTATCCGACTTTTACACAGGGGCTTTTGCTCCCGAATATGGCGATGCACTTTCAGGAGTTTACGACCTGAAAATGAGAAGCGGAAACAGTCAGAATTTTGAAGGTATATTGGGTGTGGGCATATTGGGAACTGATATTACGCTGGAAGGCCCGCTTAACAAAGCTAAAAATGGAGCTTCTTTTTTGGTAAATTATCGGTATTCAACCATTAGTTTGGTGAAAGATTTGGGCTTGGCCGATGTAGTTGACGGCTTGCTTAATTTTCAAGATGGAGCATTTAAAATTAATTTGCCAACCAAAAAATGGGGAGAATTCTCGTTGTTTGGGATTGGTGGAAAAAGCAATTTTTTATTGGAAGATGTGGAGGCAAGTTTATGGGTGACACCATTGGATAGGTCGAAATTGCCTGGAATTGAAGAGAATTTTGACAAGAAAAATACAGTTTTCAATTTTGGCCTAAATCATACTATTAATTTGAATGAAAAAACCTATCTGAAAACCACCCTAGCCCTAACAAATGAAGATTCAAAAGACGAAGTAACTGAGCTAAAATACAAATTAAATGGCAGCAATGTAACGGACACTTTGCAATATTCACGGCCAAATTATGAGGGTGAGTGGAACCGAAAAGCTTACCGTGCAGCCGTTACATTTTACCATAAAGTTAACTCCAATTTAAGCTTTCAGATCGGCTCTAGACTTAATTTTTATCAATTTTATTATAACCAAAAGGCTTATGACGAAACTGGAAAAGCAAACCTACTACTCAATGTTGACGACGGACTAAGCACTATTAATCACTTTATATCTACCAAATGGAAACCCTCATCAAAAATAGTGGTAGTGGCTGGTTTGCACCACATGAATGTGATTTTCAACAAAAAAAGAACAATTGAACCAAGACTTTCTGTTCAATTTACAGCAACGGAAAAGCAAAAAATTTGGGCGGGTTACGGCTTGCATTCTACAATGGAAAGTGTGCATCACTACTTTACAACCATAAAACAACCTGACTTATCAGATAAAAAAGTAAATGAAGACTTAGACTTGATGAAAGCCCATCATTTTGTGCTGGGCTATTCGTATTCTTTTAACAAAAATTTATCGATAAAAATGGAAACTTATTACCAGAAATTGTATGACCTACCAGTTGCGAATGATGTAAATAATATTTTCTCAACTGTGAATGAAGGCCTTGAAATTCAGTATCTTGACCTCGTGAACAAAGGAAAAGGAAAGAATTATGGAGTGGAAATTACATTGGAAAAATCATTTAATAAAGGATTTTATGCATTAGTGAATACATCAATTTATCAATCAAAATTCACCCCTTTGGATGGTATCGAACGCAACACAAAATACGCTTCGGATTATTTGATAAATGCACTTTTTGGCAAAGAAATAAATGGTTTAGGCAGAAAAAACAACCAAATTTTGGGTATCAATGCAAAAGTATTTTGGAGTGGTGGCAGAAAAATTATACCACTATTGAGAAATGCTGATGGAACATTGGCAGTGCAACCTGATAAAAATCTGTTTTATGATTTCTCAAAAGCTTATGAAGTTTCTTTGGACCCCATTTTCCAAGCCAATTTGGCATTTAGCTATAAGTGGAACAAGAAAAAAGTGGCTCATGAATTGTTTTTAAATATTGATAACGTTAGCAATTATCAAGGAAAAATTTCAGAATTTTACAACGAAACTAAAGAAGGAAAAATTGGTTATTTAAAACAGTTCGGCACCTTCCCAAATTTGCTGTATCGATATTATTTTTGAGTTTGAAATTATGTCGATAAAAATACAAGGTGTAGAGACAAGGCATGCCTTGTCTCTAAGGAAAACAAACGTTTAATTTTAGCATTACAAACCTTTAACCTAATAAATGAAAGCAGTTTTTCGAAGCCAATATGGCAGCCACGATGTAATTCAAATTGGGGAAATGCCTGTGCCAACTATTAAGCCTGATGAAGCATTGGTGAAGGTTTCAGTTACCACCGTGAACAGAACCGACCAAGGCGTTATAACGGGTTTGCCTTATATTTTTAGATTTTTTACTGGCTTGGGCAAACCAAAACATAGCATTTTAGGGACTGATTTTGCTGGTGAAATTGTGGAAGTTGGGGCAAATTATTCTGCTTATAAAGTGGGCGATAAAGTTTGGGGGTTTAATGACCATAGCTGGCCAACGCAAGCAGAATTAACCATAATTAATAAAAACATTTCTACTGCACTTATTCCGTCTTATATAACTGATAAACAAGTGGTTGCATCAGCTGAGGCATTTCATTATGCAATTAATTTTATCAATAAAGTAAACTTAAAACCTGGCAAAAAAGCATTTGTGTTTGGTGCAACTGGTGCAATTGGTTCTGCAATGATTCAAATACTCAAATACAATGGATTGTATGTAGTAGCTAGCTGTAAAGCTGCCTATTTTGATAAAATAAAACCGCTTGGTGCCGATAAATTGTTTGATTACGAAACCGAAAAAATAAGTGAAATAACTGAAAAATTTGACTACTTTTTTGATGCTGTTGGTAAATCTGATTTTAAAACTAGTAAGCTCATTCTCAATCCAGTAGGTATTTATATTTCAACTGAATTAGGACCTGGCAATGAAAACCTTTATTTGCCAATCCTCACCATGTGGAGCAAACAAAAAGTGATTTTTCCGTTTCCCTCAAACATCCCCGAAAGTATGCTTTTGGCCTTAAAAATGATATCAGAAAACGCTTTTTCACCATTAATTGATAGAGAATATAGAATTGATGAAGCCCAAAATGCCTACAGATATATGATGTCTGGTCAAAAGATTGGAAATGTGATTTTGAAAATAGGTTAGTACATTGTAAACTTAATTTGTCATTTTTTTACAAATCGGAACGCCGAAACGAGTAAAACCTTTTGCTATTGACAAAACCCTTGCTGAGCCTTCAACCCCTTTTGTCAATTTCTTGAAGCTTCAGCTTCATGTTTTTAAAAATTACTAAAACTTAGTTTGTAATAAACTAGGTTTAAGAAATATTAGTGGATGCCATTTGTCCTGAAAAATGCTTCTTTTG
Source organism: Bacteroidota bacterium (assembly GCA_040385875.1). Lineage (GTDB taxonomy): Bacteria > Bacteroidota > Bacteroidia > Cytophagales > Spirosomataceae > JANMZR01. The sequence continues at coordinate 4,901 of JAZKGO010000202.1, read as the reverse complement.
TAAAGATTTTTTAGCTTAAAATAATAAGTTAATTATCTTTGAAAAAAAAGCGAAAAACAATGAATTATATACACAAAACCAATACTTATTCAATTGATTATTTGAGTATTATAGAAGAATGTTTATCTGAAATATCATATTATTCTACCGCATTAAGAGACAAATTATTTGAAAATACAAAGCTTTTAAAATTCCCAAAAGGCAGTTATATCATCAAGGAAGGGCAGTATCTTAAAGGTGGTTTCAGTGTAATTTCTGGTATTGTAAAGGAATACTATTACCTCAATAACGAACAAAAAATCACACAATTTTTCACAGAAAATGACATTATGCCAATTGTGGCTGTGGAAAATGAGGTAAAAGTGGGCTATTATTGGGAATGCGTTGAAGATACCCTCGTTACTTTTGAAACCATCGCCAATCGGAATCAAACTTTCAAAGAATTTCCGTTTTTGATGCCATTGTCGTTTCAATATATGCAACAAAGTTTTTTGGATTATCGCCATGCTATGCACCAATATGTGCTTTCCAGCCCCGAGGAGCGGTATTTGAGTTTAATTGCCAAAAAACCGGAATTGGTAAATCGTTTGCCCCAATACGAAATCGCCAATTACATCGGAATAAAAGCCGAGTCACTAAGTCGAATCAGACGAAGATTGTACGATTTTGAGCGGAATTAGATAAAAATGTAATCGACAATGAACCCAAATTAGGTGTAAAAAAGCAAGAACTCTTAATTTTATGAGATAAATATTTGATTATCAGTTATTTACTCTAAAATCAAGATACCTTTAATCTAGCTATTTAGTGACTCCCAATTTTAACTGTTAGATTCCATAAGGGAATGCTATTACCTCCCCTCAACAAAGATAAAATTAGTAAATCGCTGATAGTCGGCGACAAATCAAAATGCATAACAAATTTCTTGGCTCTATTGATTGGTATGGCCCATTTTGGAAAACAGGACCTGTCTATATGATTAACCTTAGAGCAAGAAAAGCAATTAATTGTGCTATTGATAATTTTTTAAAATATTTAAAACCTTTATGGAGCTTTTGAGTTGAAAATTTAACAGTTAATTTAAATTAAAATTATATAAAAACGAATTTTTGGGCTTAATTTTAAACTTATTCTTCAACAAATTTTCCGAAACTTTCAATTTCATCTTTTATTCTAAATTTTGTAAATTATTTATTTTCATCAATCATAACACAAAAACCTTTTCAATTTCAATTCTATCAATTAAACTAAACTTTTATGACCAAACTTTTCACTTTTTCAAAAGAGAGTTTAATGACTCTTTTATTTTTATTAGTTTCTTTTATTGGCTTTGGTCAATTAGATATTTCAAGTTTAGGCAACGCCTTCACTCAAAATTTTGACGGCATAGGCACAAGTACCACCGCTACCCTTCCTGTGGGATTCAAAATTGGCACTGATTGGAGCATCGGAACAACAAACACAACGAGAGCCGCTGGAACAAGCGGCACTGGGGCCTTAAATGGCACCTCAGCAGGTGGCATTTATAATTTTGCAAATGGAGTGACCGCAAGTTCAACTGATAGAGCCATAGGAATTTTGAATTCAGGATCATTTACTTCTCCACAATCTATTGTTTTAGCAATTACAAATAATTCTGGCTCGACAATAACTTCTTTGAATATAAATTTCGACTACGAAAAATATAGAACTGGAACAAGAGCCTTTAATTGGACATTTTTTCATGGAAGTGCAGCAACACCATCAGGTAGTGAAACTGCTGGCGATCAATCTTATGGAGCTGATTTGGCTAATGCGGTTGTAAATCCACCTACAACAATAAGTAAGGTGGTTAGTTTGACTGGCCTTTCAATCCCAAGTGGTTCAAACTATTATTTTAAATGGACTTTGACTGGAGTAGGCGGCTCCTCAAATGGACAAGGTATTGGAATAGACAATTTTTCAATAACTGCCTCAGGTGTAGTTCAAGCAAATTTAATCACTTCACCTACAGCACTTTCGGGTCTTAATTACAATGAAGGAAGCGGCCCCTCAGCATCAGGAAACTATACTTTAACGGGCACAAACTTAACTGGAGATATTACAATAACTGCTCCAACTAATTTTGAAATATCCAACAGCGCAACTTTCCCAATTATCCCAGTCGGTACTCTCACAGTTTCTCCATCAAGTGGTTCAATAAATACCATAATTTACACACGTTTGGCAGCAGGTTTAACAGCTAATACTTATACTGGGAATATTTCTCATTCTGGGGGTGGACTATCATCCGCTGTGGAGGTGGGCCTAACGGGTATTGCCAGCCCTCCATTAGTTATCACAAAAATAAGCGCCATACAAGGAAGCGGAGCCACGGCTGCCATTACTGGTGTGGCAACAATTGAGGGAATTGTGACCCGTACTTTTTTAGGTAACACCAAATTAAATGGATTCTATGTTCAGGAAGAAGAAGCTGATTATGATGAGGACCCTTCTACTTCAGAAGCTTTATTCATATTTAACCCTAGCGCCACTACTGTAAATGTGGGTGACAAGGTACAATTAACTGGGACTATATTGGAGTTTACATCAAGTACAAGTAGCCTAACAGAAATGGGGAGTGTGACCTCAACCACCATAATATCTACGGGAAACGCACTTCCGACAGTTACCAATGTTCAATTACCAGTAACTAATGTTTCTGATTTGGAACGTTATGAAGGGATGTTAATCAATTTAAGTGCCTCGTCAGGTAATCTGACAGTTACTGAGGTTTTCCAACTTGGGCGCTATGGTCAAGTGGTATTATCTGCGGAGGGTGCAAGCAATCAACTAGGAACAGACGCCCGCTTAGACCAATTCACCCAATTTAATTCACCAAGTGTAAGCGGGTATAATTTGTATTTATCTGAAATGGCGAAAAGAAAAATTTATTTAGACGATGGCAGCGGTAGTCAGAATCTTGATCCTATTATTTTTGGTCGTGGCGGCAACCCTCTTTCAGCCTCTAATACACTACGAGGTGGAGACGAGGTAGATAATATTACAGCCATATTGGATGAACGTTTCGAAGGTTATCGTTTACAAACCACAGCAGGTGTCAATTTTCAGCCAATTAATACAAGACCAAACACTCCTTCGGCAGTAGGTGGCACACTGAAAGTCGCTGGTTTTAATGTTTTAAATTATTTTAATGGAAACGGGACTGGTGGTGGCTTTCCAACCTCTCGTGGAGCTGATAATTTAACTGAATTTACCCGACAACGCAATAAAACCATTCAAGCAATTATTCAATCAGGTGCCGATTTATTTGGCTTGAATGAAGTTGAAAATGATGGATATTCTTCTACAAGTGCTATTCAGGACTTGGTAAACGGCGTAAATGACGTAGCAGGCCCAGGGACTTATGCTTTTATCACGCCAGCTTTAAGTATCGCAGCAGATGAAATAACTGTTGGAATGATTTATAAAACAAGTAAAGTGCAGCCTATAGGTGCAGCGGCAGCAATACCAGATGCATTTGGCAGTGGTTCATTTGATGTGGTGGGCAGAAAACCTTTAGCTCAAACATTTTTAGACATTAATGCAGGTGGTTCATTTACATTCGTTATTAACCATTTCAAATCAAAAGGGTCTAGTTCAGGAGGAATTGGTGACGGAGATGCAGGCGATGGGCAAGGTTTTTCTAATGGTACACGAACCCGTCAGGCTCAAGACTTACTCGACTGGCTGGCTACGAATCCTACAGGTACCACCGACCCAGATTATTTAATAGCTGGCGACTTCAATTCATATGCCATGGAAGATCCTTTGACTAAATTGTTTGATGGCGGTTTCTCGTCTGTTCTTCCTAATACCTCTTATTCCTATGTTTTTGATGGACAGGTTGGCTCTTTGGATCATGCATTGGCTAATACTGCCTTTACCCCACAAGTAGCAGGTGCCACCAAATGGCATATCAACTCTGATGAGCCCATTGCTTTAGATTATAATACAGAATTTAAAACTGCTGGACTTATAACCAGTTTATATAATGCAGATCAATTTAGAGCCTCAGACCATGATCCGGTAATTGTTGGTTTAAATGTAAAGGATGATGTTGCACCAACAGTAACCTGTTTAACAAACCAAATAAAAAACACGGATTCAGGTTTATGCAGTTATGAAGCAGTTGGAAATGAATTTAACCCAACAGCAAGTAGTGATAACATCGGCATTGTTTCAACTACTTTTGAACTTACTGGCGCTACAATTCAAAATGGCAGCAGTACTCTAGCTGGTGTTCTGTTCAACCTTGGAGTAACTAATGTTATTTGGACGGTATCAGATGCAGCCAACAACTCTACCACTTGTTCTTTCACAGTTACCATAAATAAAGTTAATGCTGTTTCAACTGTTTCGGTATTACCTGTTTCGCAACAGTATAGTGACAAAGTTACTTTTACCGCAACCATTACCAACTGTGTGAATGCGGGCGAAATTGGTGGCATGGCGACATTTAAAGTTGGAACTCAAGTAATGGGAACCGCTCCAATATTATCCGATGGAACTGCAACTTTAGCTAATACTGCACTGTTGGAAACAATATTAGGTCAAATGGCTCCAACAGCCGGCCGAACAGTTACTGCCGAATTTAGCGGCTTTAACACTGCCTATTTGATAAGTGATGCAACAACTTCACTTGAAATATTGGCTGAAAACGCAGTTATAACTTATACGGGGTCTCCTTTTTACTCCACATCAAGTGCCACTTCTTCCACCGTTTCTGTTACTTTAACAGCAACAATTCAAGATATCGACGATACTAATAGGGGCGATATTAAGAATGCAATTGTAAAATTTAATGTTGAAGGGGTTGATTATCCAGCTACCTTAAATTATGTTACTATTGGTGATAAAACTGTTGCAACGGTAGTTTCGAA
>JAZKGO010000201.1:0-13956 GCA_040385875.1 Bacteroidota bacterium | reverse complement strand
AAAATGCGATTCGAATGTTAGGATTGAAATAAATTGAAAATGAAAAACTTAAAACAACGACTTGCAAAAGGAGAAACATTAAATGGCTGCTGGATGAATCTTGGGTCGCCATTGACCGCCGAAATTATAGGACATGCTGGCTTCGACTGGGTTTTGATTGATTTGGAACATAGCTCTAGTAGTGAAAATGACGTGCTTTTGCAGCTTCAAGCGTTGGAATCATCCCCGACTGCAGCGATTGTGAGAGTGGAAACCCCAGAAGGCCCACGCATATCCAAAGTGATGGATATCGGAGCTGAAGGTGTGATGTGCCCCAAAATAAACACGGCAGAAGAAGCTAGAAAAGTAGTGAGCGGACTGCATTATCCCCCGTTTGGCAATAGAGGTGTGTCCACCATGATTCGACCTACAGCCTATGGTAAAACTTGGGATAGTTATTACGAGAATAGCAAAGATAACTTTTTAGGAATCGTTCAAATTGAAACAGTAGAGGCTCTCAATAATTTAGATGAAATAGCCAGTACCGAAGGAGTAGATGTATTGTTTATTGGGCCCGCTGATTTGACGATAGATATGGGTATTTTTGGGCAATTTGAAAATCCAAAATACATAGATGCGGTTGAAAAAATTGTGGCCGCCGCTAAAAAGGCTGGTAAGTCGACAGGCATTTTATTTTTTAATCCTGATGATTACAAAAAATATCATGACATGGGTATAAAATTTATTGCCTGTGGATCTGACGCCTACTTTTTGTCAGAAGGAGCAAAAAATATGGCAAAGAAATTATCTGAGTCCAGAGATTAGGACAAACAAAATAAAAATGTAGATTTTAGAAAATGATTCAATTAATAGAGCACGCTTCCCAAAATAGTAGTAATCAGGCCATTATATCAGACGGTAAATCCTATAACTATCATCAGTTATTGCATTTATCCGAAAGTTTTGCCTCCATTTTGCTATCCGAAAAACCAGATTTGGAGGAAGCCAGAGTAGCATTTATGGTGGGGCCAGGCCTTCATTATGTGGTCGCTCAATGGGGTATATGGCGTGCTGGAGGTGTAGCAGTGCCACTTTGCATTAGCTATCCTATTAGTTCATTACAATATGTATTGGAAGATACTGGCGCTAATATCATTGTGGTTGCACCAGAATTTGAACCCATTTTAAGTAGCTATTGTCAGGAAAATAATTTGAGATTGGTGGTGATTACTACAGAAGTTTTGGAAAAGGCAAAACCAATTGCTCTTCCAAATATTGCCCCAGAACGCCGTGCAATGATACTCTATACGAGTGGGACTACAAATCTGCCTAAAGGTGTTGTGACGCTCCATTGTACCATTGAGGCGCAAATTTCTACCCTTGTTGAGGCATGGAAATGGAGCTCAACTGACCATATATTATGCGTATTACCTTTGCATCATGTACATGGAATAATCAATGTAATCTCCTGCGCACTATGGGCTGGGGCTACAGTTGAATTTCTTCCAAAATTTAGTGAAGAGGCTGTATTTGAGGCCTTTAGCAAAGGTAAAATAAATCTTTTTATGGCTGTGCCTACTATTTATTTCAAATTAATTGCCTTTTGGGAAAAGCAAACGGAAGAGAAACAAAAAGAAATATCCAAGGTTTTATCGAAGTTCAGATTGATGGTATCGGGCTCAGCTGCCTTGCCTGTTTCAGTAATGGAAAAATGGCAAAAAATAAGTGGCCACACCCTTTTGGAACGATACGGAATGACGGAAATCGGGATGGGAGTCAGTAATCCTTATAAGGGGGAGCGAAAAGCAGGGTTTATTGGGATGCCTTTACCCGGTGTGCAGATTAGATTGGTAGACGAGCAAAATAAAAATGTAGAGGCTGACCAAGCCGGTGAAATTCAAGTGAAAGGGGCTTCAGTTTTTACTGAATATTGGAATAAACCTGAGGCTACACAAAAAACCTTTACTGAAGATGGTTGGTTCAAAACAGGTGATATTGCGGTGGTGGAAAACGGTTATATTAAGATTTTAGGAAGGGATTCAGTAGACATTATTAAGTCGGGTGGTTACAAAATATCCGCTTTAGAAATTGAAGAAATTTTAAGACAAAATACTTCAATTGTTGACTGTAGTGTATTAGGCCTGCCCGATGAAGAATGGGGTGAAATAGTGGGGGCTGCGTTAATTTTGAATGATAAGTCAGTGGATATCAAGCAATTAAATACTTGGCTCAGAGAAAGATTGCCTGGCTATAAATGTCCAAGAATTTATAAAGTAATAGATGAATTACCCAAAAATGCAATGGGCAAAGTAGTAAAACCAGACTTGAAAAAACTGTTTATTTAAAAATATTTTCTAGAAAATCTATGGTAATTTATGGCGTTGGCCTCTTGAGTTTTTGTTATTTGGTTGGCCAAATATTAGGGGAGCTTTTGGGCAAATATATCGGCGTGGAAGCCAATGTGGGCGGAGTTGGCTTTGCGATGTTGATGCTTATTTTAATCAATGATTGGTTTGAAAAAAAAGGTTTTCTAAGTGAAAAAATGATTTCAGGTATCAGTTTTTGGAACCAAATGTATATCCCTATTATCGTCGCTATGGCGGCTACTCAAAATGTGAAAGTAGCTCTAAGCTCAGGTTTAATTGCCGTTTTGGTCGGGCTGATTCCAGTAATTATTTGCCTAGCCGCTATTCCATTTCTATCAAAATTTTCACCCAAAAACAACAATTAAGAATGGAAGTTATCCTGAAATTTATTGACAAAAATGGTCTTATATTTGCTTTCTTTGTTATTGGCATTATCATTTATGTTTCTGAAATTATCTCAAAAAAGTTAACCAAAAATACTGTTCCAAGTCCAGCCATCGCCATTATTTTTGGATTAGCAATTGCCTATTTTGGAGGAGACATTACCGGTGGCCAAAAAGGAATCGCCGACGTCAAATTGTTTGCGGGTATTGGTCAAATGGGTGGGTCGATGTTTCGTGACTTTGCCATTGTTTCTACTGCGCTGGGAGCTAGCTTATATGTAATTATGCGGGCGGGTTGGCCAGCCATTTTGTCTCTTTTTATTGGGATCTCGTTTTCCTTTTTTTTCGGTGTCATTATTGCTCGCCTTTACGGCTATACCGATGCCATAAGTCTTGCCACTTTGGGTGCGGGTGCTTGTACTTATATTGTAGGCCCAGTGACGGGCGCAGCGTTAGGAGCAAGCTCCGATTTAATCGCTTTGAGCATTGCAACTGGTGTAGTTAAGGCCGTATTTGTGGCTATTAGTACACCTTTTATTGCCAAATATATCGGACTAAACAATCCCAATACTGCAATGATTTTTGGCGGAATTATTGGTACAAATGCAGGAGTGATGGCTGGCTTAGCCGCTACCGACCCCAAACTAGTGCCTTATGGTGCTCTTACAGCCACTTTTTATACTGGCCTCGGTTGCTTAGTTTGCCCCTCACTATTTTATTTGATTTTGAATTCCATTTTATGAAAAAAAGGATGGCTAAATTTTAATTTGAGATCACTTGAAATTGAATAAATTTGAATTCTATAAAAAATACTTGAAAAATAAATAATACTCTATCCTACAAAAGCATGACCTTTAATCCGAAAACAATCATTGACAATTCTCCCATTTCAAATCTCCAATACGCCACATTATTTGTTTGTTTTATAATGAATATGCTCGATGGAATGGACGTGTTGGTGATATCCTATACTGCTCCAGCCATTGCAAAAGCTTGGAGTGTGAGTTCTGAAACTTTAGGAGTTGTATTTAGCTCGGGGCTTTTAGGGATGACCATCGGGGCGGTAATTTTGGCACCATTAGCAGATAAAATTGGGCGTAAAAACCTCATTTTACTCTCCGCAACTATTATGGGGCTATGTATATTTCTTACTTCTTATGCCACCAATGTGACTGGTTTAATCTTCTTTCGCTTTATATCTGGCTTAGGCATAGGCAGTATGTTGGCTACAACAGCCGCTTTGGCCGCTGAATTTACACCTAATAAAACCAAAGATTTTTGGGTAAGCTTGGTCATTTCTGGTTACCCAATCGGTGCGGTAGTTTCTGGCTTGGTGGCTGCCAAAGTAATTCCTGATCATGGTTGGCAATATATGTTTCAACTAGCTGGTTTTGCTTCGCTGATTACACTTCCTTTGATCTATTTTTATATATCTGAATCTATTGAGTTTTTTGTGAAGGCACAGCCCAAAAATGCATTGGAAAGTTTGAATAAAATTTTGACAAAGATGGGCCAAAGCAAGCTTGATCAATTGCCAGAAAAACAAATATCCACCAATCTAATTCCTGTAAATAATTTATTATCAAGTGATTACAAGACTCCTACGCTACAATTATGGTTGGGGTTGTTCATGGCTTTTGCTGCCTTATATTTTATGACCAGTTGGATTCCCAAGCTTGCCACCAATGCGGGCCTGTCACTAAAATTATCCATTTATGCTGGTACTGTTTTTAACATTGGTGCTTTCTTTGGCATTATCACTCAAGGTTATTTTTCAAGTAAATTTGGTCTTAAAAAAACAATCGGTGTCATATTCATTTGCACAGCCATATTAATGGCTTCATTTGGTCTTTTTGTGGGTTCTGATATCATTCTTTTGATTTTGGCATTGTTGGGATTTGGCATTCAAGGAGGCTTTGTAGGGCTATATGCGGTGGCAGCTCGCATGTACCCGACAGAATTCAGAACAACCGGTGTCGGCTATGCCATGGGTGCTGGTCGGGTGGGTGGTATTGTGGGGCCGCTTTTGGGTGGCTTTCTGATTGGTGCTGGCCTTTCTATGTCGGCTAATTTTATGGTTTTTGCTGTTCCTGCCGCTTTGGCGGGTATTATGACCATGCGACTTTCGTCCAAAGAAGTGAGCTGAAAAGTGTAAGTTTAGTTTTTAACCTAACTCAGCTCAAATTGATCAAACATTTTAGGTATCAGAATCTCGCCCCAGCCAATGTCTTGCAATCGTTTTTTGAAAGCAATTTGTGTTTCTAATTCTCCATGCACCAAAAATATTTTTTTGACTTCCGCCTTATTCTGGCAATCCAGAAATTGAATCAACTCGCTGTAATCGCCATGAGCAGAAAAGGAATCCATGATATGGATTTGACAGTTTACTTGATAATCATTTCCAAATATTCTTACCTGTTTTTCTCCCGCTTTAAGCCTTCCGCCCAAGCCCTCTGGGGAGCAATAACCCACAAAAAGTATGGCACAATTAGGATCAGAAATATTATTAGCAATATGGTGTTTGATGCGACCTGCCTCGGCCATTCCCGAAGCTGAAATAATTACAGCAGGTCCTTTTGAATCATTCAGGGCAATTGAATCCGCCTTTTCTGAAATATAAGTCAGATGATCGAAGCCAAAAGCATCGCCATCCCCTTCATGTAAATACCTCATTATCTGAGGATTATAGCACTCTCTATGTTTTCTCATCACACCAGTTGCTTTTACTGAAAGGGGGCTATCCACAAAAATGGGTATTTTAGGCAAAAGACCTTCCTCTTCCAATTGATCCAGCGCATAAACAATCTCCTGAGTACGCCCCACACTAAATGCTGGAATAAGTATTTTCCCACGGTTTTTCACACAAATGTTATGGACAAGCTCCAATAGCTCTGCTTTTACGTTTTCAGCTGCAGGGTGTAAGCGATTGCCATAGGTCGATTCACAAATGATATAATCGGCCTGTGGAAAGGGCTCTGGTGATTTTAGAATTCTATCTGATGGCCTGCCTATATCACCTGTAAAGGTAAGGCGAATCGTTTGGCCATTATTTTCTTTAATGGTCAAATTCACCGAGGCCGAGCCTAAAATATGACCCGCATCCATAAATATGCAGGACACCTCCTCACACACCTGAAAGCTGTCTCGGTAGGTCATAGATCTCATTTGGTCAAGAGTTTGTACCACGTCATCCTCCCCATACAATAGCTCAAGTGCATTTTCACCTCTTTTTATCCGTCTTTCATTCACTCTTTTCAAATCATTTGACTGAATCTTTGCCGAGTCACCCAAAAGTATTTCAGCCAAATCTCTTGTGGCTGAAGTACAAAATATCGGGCCTTTGAAGCCTTTTGCCACCAACCTCGGCAACAAACCTGTATGGTCAATATGGGCATGAGAAAGCACCATATAATCAATTTCGGAAGGGTCAAAACCAAAAGTTTGGTTCATTTCCTGAGTGCCAATACCCTGAAAAAGTCCACAATCTAATAAAATTTTAGTGCCTTTATCTGTGGTGATAATGTGTTTTGAGCCAGTTACAGTTTGGGCGGCGCCGAAAAATTGAAGTTTCATTAATGTGTATTACTAAAAATTGATTTTTACCTATTCTGAAAAAACTTTCTATGCAAGTTATATAAATTGGCGCAATGCCGATAATTTGGAATAGATTTTCTTTTGATTGTGCCGGCTACCAAAATTGATTATAAGTAATCAATATTTACCACTCAATAAGATATTGCTTTAAAATGATGAAAATCAAATTGTTGACAATAACTTTATAGCTCAAAAAAAATTCATCCTATAAAAGATTGAATTGAAAAAATAAAATTGAGCCATCATTACCAAAAAGCCGTAGGAGATGAACCACCCACCTACGGTTTTTTATTTGAAATTATAAACCAAAAAATTTCCACTGAAAGTGGCAAAACGATTACTAACTGATGTTACGAAAATTGTATTTTTACAAAAATGACCCTTTCCGTCATGCGCCTATGCCAGCATGCCACCTTCCCAAGGGAAGGATTAAGGCCGGCATACCCTCCTCGGATGCCGAAAACATTCGGGACAGACGGGGTGAATCTTTTTTTTGCGTAACATCAGTTAGTAATCAAAAAGGAAAGCAGTATTGAAAATAACGTATACAAATCTTTTTGAAAAAATGATAAGTATTTGTATATCAGAGATATTTATAATAATGGCATCAAGTAAAATCTTGTGGAATGCCAAAGATTTTGGCTTACAAAAGATTGCATTATCGTATATATATTACCTAAATTGCACAGTCTACCAAGTTAAACTAAAATGGAGGATTGCTGAGCATTTGATTTCTGAAGCTTTGAGCAAAAATTCCTTTCAATTTTGTTCATTAGGATTTCATATGCCAATTTTAATAATTTTAAGATGAATAGTTTTTTTTAAGTTTTTTTACACAAAATAACTATAAATGCCCTTAAAACTGATTGAAATAAAGTTGCTTTTTACTTTTAAAAAAAGCTCAATAAGCAGTAAACGTTTTCGACGATTTATTTTATACTTAATTGTTTTTATTCCAATTAAAAGTTTTGGTCAACTAGCGGATTCAAATACTAATAAAACACTCACGATTAACCAATTAAATAAATTAAGTAAGAACTACCAAACTCGTGCCGACTGGTTTCTGAATATTCCACAATTTAATTACGATTCCGCTATTGTCTATTTTGACAAGGCGATCAAAATTCTAGAAAAAAACCGCCCAGTAAACCATGAACGGCTGGCTGAAATTTACCTTGATATTGCCAAAAATATGGATAAAGCCTTTGGCTATGTAAAATTCGATGGCTCAATTGATAAAGCAAAAGAGCATTTTAGCAAAATAAACCCTAAAACCAAACGATTAAAGCTCCTAGAATATCGAATTTTGATTCAAGAGGCAAAAAACGTAAATACCCATGGTGGCTCAGCAACTAATCTTGACCTAATGGTAAAAGCGGCTGCAATTATTCAAAATGATTCACGAGCCGATGTTCAAGCGGAGCTCATTCGAGACAAAGCGAAAATTTACTTATTTTTTAATTCGTCAAAAGTTGACATTGCATTCCCCTATTTAAGAAGTTCTGAAAAGAAATTAGAAGAGCCGAAGAATTCAGCTAATGTGTATGAATTGTTTTGGATATATGCTGATTTGAGCTGGTATTATAATGTGACCAGCAAAAATGATTCGGCGCAGCTTTATTATGGTAAAATTGAATCGCTTCTCTCCAAGATAAAAAAACCGATTTTGTTAGAATATTATTACTCACAAAGAGCCAATAATTATATGCGTCAAAAAAAATATGACTTGGCGCTTCCTCTTTTGAAAGCCTGTGAAAATGTTGGAAAAAAATATAGATTAGAATTATCACGGTATTACCTTTTCAATCTGCGATTGCTGGGTATAATAGCAGATGAAAACAAAAATTATCACCAAGCTATTAGTTATTTTCAGGAATCGCTGAAAGGGTCATTGGCCAGAAAAAATGTAGGTTACGAAACGGACTGTTACTTCTTTTTGAAAGATATGTATACCAAGGTTGGGGATTATAAAAAAGCCTTTGAATACCAAAAAAAATATGCTGAACTAGCTATTGCTGAAGCCGAAAAAACCAACGAAAAATCGATGCGTGAAAGTGAGCTTCAGTTCAGCGTTTTGCAAAAAGACCAAGAAATATCAAAAAAACAGACCGAACGAAATTTGTATTTAATTGGCTTAGTCGCCGGATTGCTAATGATTGGGCTTTTGTACCGCAATTTCAGAATCAAGCAGAAAAGTAATGCGCAATTGGAGACCTTAAATTTGGCATTGGAAAACAAAAACCATTTGCTCGATAAACGCAATGCTGAAAATGAACTTTTACTCAAAGAAATCCATCACAGAGTAAAAAACAATTTGGAAGTGGTGTCGAGTTTATTGGCCTTACAATCCGCCAAAATTGATGATCCGCAAATACAAGATGCCATGTTGGCCAGCCAAAATCGGGTGCAAAGCATGGGCATTTTACATCAAAAGCTGTATCAATCTGAGCATTTGGCTTTTATCGAAATGAAAAATTATTTTCAAAATCTCTGTGAAAATATTTTGGATTCTTACAATGAAACCGATAGAATAAAAGTAAATATTGACATGAATGAAATTGAATTGGATGTGGATACAGCCATACCTATTGGCTTGATTGTGAATGAGTTACTCACCAATTCGCTAAAATATGCTTTCCCGAAAGGAGAAAAAGGTAATATAAAATTGAGTTTGGAAAATGTGGATAAAGAAAATTTTACCTTAAAAATAAGCGATAACGGGGTAGGCAAAATTTTGAATTCTCTACCAAAAGGTACAGGCTTTGGTACGCAATTAGTTGATTTACTCACTCGCCAAATAGATGGAAAACTAGTTGAGCAAAATGAAAATGGAACGGTGATTTCAATTAATTTTAAAAGACAAAATGCGGCCTAAAATGGGGAAGAAAATCTATTGCCTATTCTTTTTTCTTTTGAGTGAATCCTTGGTTTTACCGGCACAAAACACCTTGTTCAATAAGCCTGTCAAGCAGCAATTAGACAGCATCCGCCATGTTTTAAACCATTCCAAAAATGATACCTTGCGCATGTCGGCCTTCAGAGATTTGCATTTCTACTATTCTGAAATGGACAGAGATTCAGCACTGTATTTTGCTGAGCAGCAGTTGTTGCTATCACAAAAGCTCCGACAAAAACTTTGGGAAGCCAGTGCTTATGAAAGCATTGGGTATGTTACTCAAATTGAGGGTAATTATCCCAAAGCTTATCAGGCCTTATCCAATGCCTTGAAAATAGCCAATGACCCAAATAGTGAAAGGGGTAATTGGAATATCAGAAAGTTTGCAAAAGATGGCGACGCCCGCAAGGCACGGTACTATAATTTAACCGCTATACATATTCTTTTTGCCTTTCTAAATATTGGCACTCAAAACAACCAAAAGGCTTTTGCAAGCTTTCAGCAAGGCATTAATACTGCGAATGAGGTACAAGATAAGGTAGGCTTAATAGCGGCCTATGCCAATTTTGGAAATGTGTGCCGCCAGCTGAGCAAGCTAGATTCGGCCATACTATTTACACAAAAAGCAATTGGCGATCTCAACAATTCTGATTTGAAAACAAGCAATTCGCCCTATTATAATTTTGAAAAAGGAAACTGCTTAAATACTATGGGCCTCATTTACAGCCAAAAAGGCGATTTTATTACCGCTAAAAGATATTTAAAGGAGGCAGAAATATTATGTAAAGATGAGAACTCCAGAGATGCTTTAGTGAATATTTATATCTCATTTTCAAATGTCTACCGAAAATATAATCAATTGGATTCAAGCGTATATTATGCCCGAAATAGTTTGCAAACTGCACAATTGTTGGGGACCACAGCCGCTATCAACAATGCCTACAGTACCCTCACAGAAGCATACAAAGCACAAGGAAATTCAGCGCTTGCTTTTAAATATTTACAATTATCAAAATCCCTTAATGATAGTTTGAATAATATTCGGCAGGAAAAATTGAATCAATATCAGGTCTTGAATTTTAACGAAAAAATAAGAATATTGGCTGTAGAAAAAGAGAACATACAACTTCAAAACAAAATAAGAACCTATGCAATGCTGGCAGGAATAGGTATTTTATTATTGCTGGCATTTGTATTTTATCGAAATTACCGCATCAGAACCAAAGTCAACCAAAAATTAGAAGCACTTAATTTGGATTTGGCAAATAAAAACTCGCTATTAGATCACCGAAATGCCCAAAACGAGTTACTTTTAAAAGAAATCCATCATCGGGTAAAAAACAATTTGGAGGTGGTGTCCAGTTTATTAGCCTTGCAGTCTGCCAAAATTGATGATCCTGAAATACAAGATGCCATGTTGGCCAGCCAAAATAGGGTGCAAAGTATGGGTATTTTGCATCAAAAGCTCTATCAATCTGAGCATTTAGCTTTTATTGAAATGAAAAATTATTTTAAGAACCTATGTGAAAACATACTCGATTCTTACAATGAAACCGACCGAATAAAAGTGAATATCGACATGAGTGAAATAGAATTAGATGTGGACACTGCCATACCTATTGGATTGATTGTGAATGAGTTACTAACCAATTCGCTTAAATACGCCTTCCCGAAAGGAGAAAAAGGGAATATACAATTGAGTTTGGTAAATCTGGGAAAAGATAATTTTACCTTAAAAATAAGCGATAATGGAGTAGGTAAAATATTGAATTCTCAACCAAAAGGTACGGGCTTTGGCACGCAATTAGTGGATTTACTTACTCGCCAAATTGAGGGGAAACTGATTGAGCAAAATGAAAATGGCACAATGATTTCGATTAATTTTAAAAGACAAAATGTGGCTTAAATAGTTGATGGTTTGCATTATTAATCAGCCTAAAAATTACAGATCCATAATCACAAACTAGAAAGCGTAAATAAATCAAAAATCTATTGAAAAAATATATACTACTATCTCTTTCTATTTGCTTTACGGCCAACCTTCTAAACGCCCAGCCAATGCCCATGCAGCAATCAGTCATGGACAGTTTGAAAAAAGTAACCAATAGTAAGTTAAATGATACAACCAAAGTACATGCTTTCTTTTTGCTGAGTCGTGCCTATACACTTATGAATCCACCAAAGTCTGTTGAATTAGGAAATTCTGGTTTGGATTTAGCAAGAAAAATAAACTTTTATATTGGCCAATTGGAGTGTCTAGAAGCTCTTTCGTTTACCTATGCTATCACTTCCTCATTTGAAAAAGGTTTTGAAACGGCTTATCAACAAATAGAATTAAGCAGAAAATACGCCCCTATTCGAGAAGTATTTGGAATAAATATGATGGGCTTGCTTTACCAAAAATTAGGCGACGACAAAGAGTCGCTGAACTGGGCAAAAAAGGCTTATTTTCATCCTAAAATGAAGCAATCAGATAATTTCACCCAATGGAGTGCTATGTTTTTATTGGCTCAAGAATATGAAAGAACAAATAAACTTGACTCCGCCTACCGGTTTGCACAAGAAACTTTAACCTATTCCAAACAATATTTTCCGATGCAGGAAGGCTATCCAAAGCTTATTTTGGCCAGAATAAATAGCAAACAAAAACATTTTGATGTAGCAGTGAATTATTGCCTGGAGGTACTATCAAAAAGTGACAAATTAGATTTTTTTGCTAATGAAGTTGAGAATGAGTTGTCTCAGATTTATTTTGTGCAAAACAAAATAGACTCTGCCCAAAACCATGCAATTAACGCACTGCAAACTGCAAAGCAGCTCAAAAATTATTTTGTAATAATGAACTCTTCTTTTTTGCTGTCACAGATTTATGAAAAAAAAGACCCAATAAAAGCGTATGAATTTTTAAAAACCTCAACAGCTGCAAAAGATACAGTTACTAATATTGAGAAAAGCAAGCAAGTAAAACAACTGGAAATCAAAGAGAAACAAAGGGTTGAAGATTTGAATTTGGCGGAGGTTTATGCCAAAAATGAACTGAGGTTTAATACCGCTATTGGCCTTTTGCTGAGTGCACTTTTAATTGCCATGATTCTTTACCGAAATAACCGCCAAAAGCAAAAAGCAAATACCATTTTGCAAGACCAGAAAACTGAGATAAATACACAAAATATAAAACTAGAGAACACACTTAATCTTTTAAAAGCTAAAAATGCCGAAAACGAATTGTTATTGAAAGAAATCCATCATCGAGTAAAAAACAATTTAGAGGTAGTGTCAAGTTTATTGGCTTTGCAATCCGCCAAAATTGATGATCCTGAAATACAAAATGCCATGTTGGCCAGCCAAAATCGAGTACAAAGTATGGGTATTTTACATCAAAAGCTCTATCAATCTGAGCATTTGGCTTTTATAGAGATGAAAAATTATTTTCAAAATCTCTGTGAAAATATACTAGATTCTTACAACGAAACCGAAAGAATAAAAGTAAATATTGACATGAATGAAATTGAATTGGATGTGGACACTGCCATACCTATTGGATTGATTGTGAATGAGTTACTAACCAATTCGCTTAAATACGCCTTCCCGAAAGGAGAAAAAGGGAATATACAATTGAGTTTGGTAAATCTGGGAAAAGATAATTTCACCTTAAAAATAAGCGACAATGGAGTAGGCAAAATTTTGAATTCTCTTCCAAAAGGGACGGGCTTTGGTACGCAATTAGTGGATTTACTTACTCGCCAAATAGAAGGGAAATTAGTTGAACAAAATGAAAACGGCACAATGATTTCAATTAATTTTAAAAGACAAAATCTTGCTGCTTAGATAGTAGGAAAATTTTACGACAAACTATACAAGACGCAAAATGCACTACTTAATACATAATACGCACGACGCCCTATGCAAACACCCCTAAAAATACTCATTGTTGAAGATGAAATGTTAATCGCTGCCAATATTGCCATGCAGCTGGAAAGCATTGGTTATGAGATAATTGGAATCTTACCAAGGGGCGAGGAGGCCATCAATTCCGTAAAATCAGACCGGCCCGATTTGGTGTTAATGGATATCCAATTGAAAGGTGAAATGGACGGTATTGAAACCGCTATGAAAATGCAATTGGAAGGACCGATTCCCATCATATTTCTCACCGCCAATACGGACGATACGCATTTTAAAAGAGCAAAAGCCTTAAATCCTTATGCGTTTATCTCAAAACCTTTCAAGAAATTAGACCTTAAACATGCCGTAGAATTGGCCTCAGAAAGAATTTTGGCTGAAAAACAAGAGCCGCACAACCTTCCCGCTAAACTGGTCTTGAACGATCGCATATTTGTACGCCACAATGAGGTAATGGTAAAAATAATCATTGAAGATATTCTTTATCTAGAAGCTGACCGTAACTATTGCCAGGTATTCACAAAAGAAAATACTTATTTATTAGTAAACACTTTGAAAAATATGGAGGACAAGTTACCCTCGAATGTTTTTCAACGAATACACCGATCGTACATCGTGAACCTCAATCATGTAGAAGAAGTCGCCCAAAATCATATAACCGTTTTAACAAAAATATTGCCCCTCAGTAAAGAATTGCGAAAGGATTTATTGGATCGGTTGAGGATGGTTTGATATTGAAAAAGGTAAAAACAATACCACAATCGATATTTTTGAGTTTGTAATAGGAACCTATTTCTTACAAATAAATAATGGTAAAAATAAAACTACTAAGAAA
>JAZKGO010000200.1:2477-13463 GCA_040385875.1 Bacteroidota bacterium | reverse complement strand
ATGACAGATAAAATATTAATTATAGATTTTGGTTCGCAAGTAACCCAATTAATTGCTAGGAGAATCCGTGAAATGAATGTCTATTGCGAGATTCATCCATTCAACCATTTGCCAGAAATTAGTGAAAATGTAAAAGGGATTATTCTTTCAGGAAGCCCTTGCTCAGTAAGACAAGTGGATGCTCCGAGTGTTGATATTTCTCAATTTCGAGGTAAAATTCCTGTTTTGGGAATATGTTATGGTGCCCAATTGCTTTCGCACCAGTTTGGAGGAACCGTGAATGCCTCTGATCATCGGGAGTATGGTCGTGCAAAATTAGGGGTTCTACACAATAATCCACTTTTTGATAATGTGTCTGAAGGTTCTCAAGTTTGGATGAGTCATGGGGATACGATTGTATCGGTTCCTGCTGATTTTCAATTGATTGGCTCGACAGATTCCGTAAAAGTTGCCGCTTTTAAAATTCAAAATGAGGATACGTATGGCATCCAATTTCACCCAGAAGTAACACATACTACCGAGGGGGCGACAATTCTCAAAAACTTTGTGGTGAATATTTGCAAGACTGCTCAAAGCTGGACACCAGATGCTTTTGTAGAAACTACAGTAGTGGCTTTGAAAGAAAAATTAGGCAATGATAAAGTGGTATTAGGTCTTTCCGGTGGAGTAGATAGCTCTGTGGCGGCAGTATTGATTCATCATGCAATTGGCAAAAACTTGTACTGTATTTTTGTGGACAATGGTTTGTTGCGCAAAAATGAGTTTGATTCAGTGCTGCATTCCTACCAGGATATGGGTTTGAATGTAAAAGGAGTAAATGCCAAAGACCAATTTTACAAAGCCTTGGAAGGATTAACTGATCCTGAGGACAAGCGAAAAGCAATTGGTAAAACTTTTATTGATGTTTTTGACCAAGAATCTCATTTAATTGAGGACGTAAAATGGTTGGGACAAGGCACTATTTATCCTGATGTAATTGAGTCGGTTTCTGTATCTGGAGGGCCTTCACAAACGATAAAAAGCCATCATAATGTGGGAGGATTGCCTGATTATATGAAGTTGAAAGTGGTGGAACCTTTGAATACTTTGTTTAAAGATGAGGTAAGAAGAGTAGGTAAAACCTTAGGAATTGACCCTAATATTTTAGGCCGGCACCCATTTCCTGGGCCTGGTTTGGGAATAAGAATTTTAGGTGACATTACTGCCGAGAAGGTGCAAATATTGCAAGAAGTGGACGCTATATTTATCAATGGCTTGAAAAACAGAGGCTTATACAATGAAGTTTGGCAGGCTGGAGCCATGCTTTTGCCAATACAAAGTGTGGGTGTGATGGGTGATGAGCGAACTTATGAGCGGGTAGTAGCGCTAAGGGCCGTAAGTTCAGTGGATGGTATGACAGCCGATTGGTGCCATTTGCCTTACGATTTTTTGGCCGATATTTCCAACGAGATTATCAACAAAGTAAAAGGTGTGAACCGAGTAGTATATGATATTTCGAGCAAGCCACCAGCTACTATTGAGTGGGAGTAAATATTTGTATTTTAGAATGACTTCAATTTATAATGTCAATGAATATTCCTTGGCTGCAATAATTGGAATTCATCTAAAATATTATCTTATCTCTTTTTCTTCAACACAAGCCCTAAATACCATTCATAGTTTTAAAATTTTTGTACATATAAATAAAAATTAGTTTATCTAGTTAATTTGCTAAAAAATAGAGAACTTAAGTTTTTGATATTAGTTTAATTTAACCATAATTAGTATGTTTGCAAAACAAAAAATCAACTATGAGCACTCTTCAAGTTAATATTGATCTTAATTTTAAGCAAATAGCAAAGGCCGCACAACAGCTTTCACCAGAGGAAAAATTGAAATTGGAGACAATTATGTGGAAAACTGATGTAGAAATTGATTCGGCACAGCAAAGAGTTATTTTAGATAGAATTGAAAAGGCAAAAAATGATTCTAATCGTTTACTAGATTGGGATGAATATGCTAAAAAGAGATTCATTAAAAATGCGAAATTATAAAGTTAAGATAGATGTTGATGCCACAATTGAATTTGAAGAATCAGTTAAATGGTATAATGAACAAGTTGAAAGGTTGGGTGATAGATTCGAGAGACATGTAAAAATTCAAATTAACTCATTGAAAATCAATCCTAATCTTTATCCATACAAATACCCTCAAATTCGTTGTCTGCCTTTGTTTAAATACCCATTTAATATTTTTTTTACAATTGACGAAATAGAAAAGCTTGTCGTAATCAGAGCAATTTTTCATTCTAGTCGAAATCCTGAAATACTTTTCGAAAGAATATATTGATAAAGACGGAAATTTTGTAAAAAGAGAAAATTAATAATTTAAAATAAAGTCTATATTTTATCATAACCCGATTTGCCAAATATTGATAAATCGGTTTTTTTACATCTTCACAAACTCCACCCTTCTATTGGCTGCTTTACCTTCGGGGGTAGTATTCGGCTGGCTGGGTTCTTTCTCACCCTTTCCTTCGGAAGTAATTCTTGTAGCTTCTATTTTATAGTTTTTTAATAGTCTGTCTTTTACAGCACTAGCTCGTTTTTTCGAAAGATCCAGATTTTTGTTATCATCGCCATCAGAATCAGTATGGCCAATTATTTTTAGTTTCATAGTAGGGTTATCCTCCATGATTTCACCCACTGTTTTCAAAGTTTCGTTGCTACTTGCTTGAATATTAGCCGAATTCACATCGAAAACAATAGAATTGGTTACAAATTTACCATCTGTTAGCAAGCCATATTTCAGAACTATTTCTTTAATAGTTACATTAATTTTTTTGGCATCTTCTGCATTTGTAAGTAAAAATTGCGTTTCAGCAGTAAAAGTTGGTTTGCCATCAATGGTTTGTTTGATCAATTTCTCTTTCTTTTTAGTGGGGATTTTTAATACTAAATTTTGGTCTTTAGAGGCAAAGTCTAGTTTGGTCATATCTAAGTCATAAACATTAAATTCATAAAGTGTTTCGGACGATTTTTTAGTGCCCATTTCGGCCACTACAAATTTCCATTTGGCTCGATTGCCCCCCTCCTGCAGTGAAAGAGTTTGGTTAATCCCATCCACACCCGCATTTTTGAGTTTATTTACTAGCCAATCAAATGTTTCTGGCCGAATGTTTTCCCGACATTTTACAGCTAAACTTGGTAAATAAGCCAAGAAATATCTGCCTTTCTCAACATCAGCAGTGATAAATTCAATTCCCTTTTCAAAGCTTCTTTTTGTTTTTTCAGTGGAGGCAACAAACTCTAGATTTTCCAATGTTTTGGCTTTCACTTTTACCAAATCGCCTTCAACATCTAGCTTAAAATCAGTAAGATCACTAAAGTTGAAAAGATAATTTTCGCTTTTGGACTTTCCTTTTTCTACAACATTGATAGCGTATTGGCATACACATTCTGGTGTAATTGTTTGGTCGTATTGACTTTGATTTACTTGAAAGTTGGTTATTTGTTTCAAACCTTCAAAGCTACCATTGGTGTTTTTAGGTAACCGATTCTGTAGTTCCTTTCTGGCCAATGGAATTAATTTTTGAAAAGCCATAACCATAATTCGAGCTTCAGATGGCCCTGGCATCAATGCTTTCATTTCATTCCTATATTCAGTTTTTTTGTTTTCGGATGCGCTTACAAACTTAGATTTATCAATCGTACTAGCCGTAAAAGCCACTTCATTGCCGGATATGTCCGCTTTTATATTACTTTCAGCCAGATCACCCACAGAAAAATCGTATACAAATTCATCGGTTTTTTTTCCTTGAGTTTGGCTACATTCTATTTTCATTCGGTCAATAAATTCAACTGATTGAGTTGCTTTTTGGCGAGCATCAATACCCATTGCCGAAAAATCTTTAATATTGTTTTTTACAAAACTCATCAATCCCGCATAATCAGACGGGAGGTTTATACTGGCCTCCCAAGTTTTTTTGGCAATTGCCACTACTTCTTTTAATGCTTTATCAAGATCACGGGCGTCGTCGGCATTATCACAAAGTATTTCTATTTCGTTGGTGTATTTGTCAGGTTTGCCATTTTTGGTAACCCCCACAGCTTTGAATCCATCCGTTGTTTTCAATTCCATCGCCAATTGTTTTTTACTCGCATTGCGCTGGACTTTGCTTAAATCAAAAAAGGCGAAATTAAATTTGTAGACCTCTTGATTGGCCTGCCCTTTGGCATTGGTGGTAGTAACTGTCAGTGTCATTTCCGTTGGATTTACGGGGTCTGAACTTAGTTGTTGAGTAAGAGATTCTTTTTCAAGTTTAATATCTTTCACATATTGTTTGACCTTAGCAACAGCAGTGTTAATATTTTGTGCATTGCTAAATTGGAAAATTACTAAAAGCGGTAAAATCAGTATTGTTTTCATGTCTTTAGCATTTAAATTATATTTTTAAAAGATGATGTTTAGCCGTCTGTCCCTACCTGAATCCGGTTGATTTGTTGATAGAAAATTCAATTTATTCTTATCAAGCTATCCACTACTTCGTTGTATTTTCTTCTAGAAATTGGTAATACTTTCCCATTTTTGAGTTGGACAAATGGGGCTTTTCTCTCCCAATTTATTTCGTGAATATAACTTATATTGATGAGCAGACCCCGATGTATTTTTATAAATGAATCGAGATTAATTTTAGAGGAAAGCAATTTGAGGGTATGACTTGATAGATGTTGCTTTTCTGGTGTATGCACGCAGGTGTAATTCCAAACGGATTGAAAATACATGATTTTGGCAGTTTCAATTTTGACCTGCCCCGTTATTCGTAAATGTGAGAAATTATCCATCTTTATTTTAGGTTTAGAATCCGTTGTTAATCAATAATTTCAATACAAACCTAATTAATAAATAGTTGTATTACAATCGCCTTAAAGTGGGAGTTTTCATATCCCCTAAAAGTAGTATTATATTTTATTAAGATTACAATTTAAGATTTTACTAATTTTTGACTAAGCTTTCCCAAACGAATAGAATAAATATTTTGCTATCATGCTTTATATGGATACAAATACCCAAAGAGCAAGTTTTAATTATAAGATTGACTTATTTATTAAAAAGTCCCATTAAATACGCAATAGACAATTCACCTTTAATCAACAATTGTTAAAAATAATAATATTTTGGTTTCGGTTTTATTAAATCTAAGTTTAATGAGTTGGTTTATAGAGTTTTCATTTGTCAATTTATTGTTTTTATAAATGTATTTCACTATATTTAATTTCTATATTTTTATTCATTTTGTACAAATAATTAATATTAAAGTGCAAAATACACCTAAATTACCAATATTTAAACTTTATAACTTATGAGAAAAAAATCACAAACTTATTGGCTCGGTAGGGTCTTTAATAAAGCTTTATTCATGGTGGGTATAGCTTTTTTGTTTTTCAGTGGAGTCTCTTTGGCTCAGCAATCCATTACTGGAAAAATAAGCGATTCGGCAACAGGAGAAGGATTGCCCGGTGTGAGTGTTTTGGTTAAGAATACCTCAACTGGCACCACCTCTGATGCTGGCGGAACTTATAAATTGACGGTTCCCAGTGATCGTTCAGTGCTAGTAATAAGTTATGTTGGTTATGCCAGCCAAGAAATTTCGATTGGGAATAGCTCAAAAATCGACATTTCAATGGTCGTAGATGCCAAATCACTCTCTGAAGTAGTAGTGGTGGGTTACGGTACACAAAAGAAGGCCAATTTAACCGGGGCGGTTGACATGATTTCTAGCGAAGTATTTGAAAATAGACCTCTTACCAATATTAATCAAGGTTTGCAAGGGGTGTTACCCAATTTAAATATCAAAATGGGAGACGGTAAGCCAAACCAAGCTCCAAGTTTCAATATCAGAGGTACTACTTCCATTGGTCAAGGGGGCAATGCTTTGGTTTTGATTGATAACGTGGAAGGTGATCCCAGTCTGATTAATCCTAGTGATATTGCTACAATCACTTTATTGAAGGATGCCGCTTCTGCCTCAATTTATGGTGCCAGAGGTGTTTTTGGGGTGGTACTTATCACTACTAAGAATCCAACTGCAGGCAAAACAAACGTGACCTATTCTACCAATTATTCATTTAAAAAACCGATTGTAGTTCCTGAGTTAGTAACTGATGGGGCTACTTGGGCCACAATGTTTGCTGAGTCTTTCGTGAATTTTCAGGGCACATTTCCGCAAAATGTGAATAAAACTCTTAAATTTTCGCAAGCTTATTTGACAGAAATAAAGAGACGGGCTGAAGTAGGTGGATTGCCTGAGATTGAGGTTGATCCTTTGACTGGTGAGTATAATTACTATGGAAATACAGACTATTATGGACATTTGTACAAAGATGTAAATTATTCACGTGAGCATAATTTAAGCATTTCTGGAAGTAGTGATAAAGCAAGTTATTTATTAACAGGCAGGTATTTTGGTCAAGATGGTTTATTCCGTTATAATTCTGATGATTATAGTATTTTTAACTTTACTGGTAAAGGCTCTATTCAGTTGTACCCATGGTTGAAAGTGACCAATATGTCTCAATATTCTGACATGAAATATCATAATCCTCTTAATGTTGGGGAAGGAGGTGGTGTTTGGAGAAATATAGCTGACGAAGGTCATATAATGTCGCCTTTATTAAATCCAGATGGAACCCTCACCTTTTCATCGGCATATAGCATCGGCGACTTATATTATGGTAAAAATGGTATAGATAATAATAAAAAGGTTTTTAGAAATACTAGTGGATTTAATTCACAGTTTTTCAATGATAAATTTCGAATAAAAGGTGATTTTACAATCCAAAATACTGATAATAATGACAGAACCAAAGCCGTACCAGTACCCTACAGTATTAAACCAGGGGTAATATCTTATGTAGGTACCACCACCAATTATATCAATGATGTTTATCGTGAAACAACTTACTTGACAACTAATTTTTATACAGAATATGAAAATACATTCAATAAAGATCATTATGTGAAAGTTTTAGCGGGTTATAATTATGAACAGTCCAATTTCAAAAGATTGTCTTCACAAAGAAATGGTCTGATTTTTGAAAATGCCAATGATATCAATTTGGCATTAGGCCAGGCAATTGTGACCCAGGGTGGTTGGGAAAGATGGAAAATTCAGGGTGGTTTTTCAAGAATTAATTATTCTTTTAAAGACAGATATTTGCTTGAGGTTAATGGCCGATATGACGGCTCTTCCAAGTTCCCTGCCGACCAACGATTCGCCTTTTTTCCCTCGTATTCCTTGGGATGGCGACTCTCTAGGGAGCCGTTCTGGAAAGTGCCTGAAAGTATAGTTTCTGATTTGAAACTTAGGGCTTCTTATGGCTCACTCGGAAACGGAAATGTGGCCTCTTATGCCTATTTAGAGCAATTTGATATCTCACAGTCTGCTCTTATTTTAAATGGCCAAAGACCTCAGCAAACTAGAAATCCTGTAGTAATACCCGACGGCCTCACTTGGGAAACAGCCACCACTAAAAACATAGGAATTGATTTGTCGATGCTATCAAATCGCTTAAGTTTTGTGGCCGACGCTTATGTTAGAACTACAACTGATATGTTTACAGTAGGCTTAACACTGCCCGCAGTATTTGGAGCTACTGCACCAAAAGGTAACTATGCAGATCTTGAGACGAAAGGTTGGGAAGCTATGCTTACCTATAGAGATCGGTTTACAGCTGGCTCAAAACCATTTAATTATGATTTGAGACTTACACTATCAGACTACACGGCGGTAATTACCAAATATAATAATCCACAAAAACAATTAACAGATTATTATGTAGGTCAAAAATTAGGAGAGATTTGGGGTTATACAACGGATGGTTTTTTTACCTCAGCTGAAGATGTAAAAAATAGCGCTTCTCAAAGTTTATTTAGGTCGGCAAATAGCGGTATTTGGTTTCCTGGTGATATTAAATTTAAAGATACCAACGGGGATGGATCCATTACTCCAGGCACTAATAGAATTGAGAATCCAGGTGATAGATCCATTATTGGTAATTCCTTACCAAGATATACCTATGGAATGATGTTGGGTGCTGATTGGAATAACATTTTCTTTTCAGCATTTATACAAGGTGTCGGAAAGCAGGATTGGTATCCTAGTAGAGAGGCAAACCTTTTCTGGGGGCAATATAACCGACCTTATGGGGGTATACCTAAAAGCCAGTTGGGTAATATTTGGACTCCTGAAAATACAGATGCTTATTTTCCAAGATATGTGTCACGTATTGCCAGCAATGCCAATGGTACTTTATCGGCCCCTCAAACAAAATACCTGCAGAATGTTAGATATATGCGTTTGAAAAATATTCAATTAGGCTATAATTTCCCGAGAAAAATAGCTTCTAAAATTGGTGCTTCAACTGGTAGAGTATTCATATCTGCTGAAAATATTTGGTCATTATCTCCCCTTCATAAAATCACGAAAGATTTTGATGTCGAAAGTGCAGTGGCTTCCGATCAAGTGTTTAGCCCCGGAGGAAACTCTGGTGATGCCTATAATTACCCAATCATGAAAAGTGTAACATTGGGCTTATCTGTCACATTTTAAACAGTCATTTTTAGAAATGACTAATTAAAAATGACAAAAGTAAAATGTTTAAATAAAATTTTAAAAAATACAATTATGAAACTCAAATATATTTTTATATTATTTTCAATGATATTGTTCAGTTGTGATTTAGAGGAGCTTCCCGAAGCTACCACCACAAAAGGCCCAATATTTGGTAGTGAAAGCGGTTTAATGCTCTATACTAACTCTTTTTACAATATATTAAATGGAAAAAACAATCACAGAGCAGATGCAATGTCTGATTATTTGGCTCGAAAAGATACTCCGCCCTTTATTACAGAGGGAAACTACAGCCCACAAGTAAGTACTGGATGGACTTGGAATGATTTAAGAAATATCAATTATTTTATTCAAAACTGTAATGACCCAAATGTTCCAGTAGCAATCAGAAAGAATTATCTTGGTATTGCAAAATTCTTCAGAGCTTGGTTTTATTTTGATAAAGTGAGAAGATTTGGTGATGTGCCTTGGATTGGCAAACCACTTGATGTGTCTGATACAGAATTATTAACTAAAGGTCGTGACCCTCGAACCATGATCATGGATTCTATTTTGGCTGATCTCGATTATGCCAGTGAGAACATTATCTCCAAATCTGAAGCCTCACGTAGTCTAGTTACTAAATATGTAGCGTATGCATTTAAGGCACGTGTGGCATTGCATGAAGGTACTTTTAGAAAGTATCATACCAATTTAGGCCTGGAGGCAAGCGCCGCTGGCTTACTGAATCAGTCGGCTATTGCGGCCAAAAAGGTAATCGATGAAGCAGGCTATAAGCTTTATGATGGGGCAGGTTTGGATAAATCCTATCGTCAAGTATTTATCAATCCAGCCCCTATTGGTACAGAGGTTATGCTATCAGCAGTATGTGATTTAGCTTTGAATAACCTAAATGATGGCAATTGGTACTGGACAAGTGGCACTTATGGTGACAAGGCCAGTTTTATCAGAACTTTTATTAATACTTATCTTAAAGCAGATGGTACTCCATTTACAAATGATCCAGAGTATAAAACCATGTTGTTTAAAGATGAAGTAAAAGGAAGAGATAAAAGGCTGCAACAAACTATCCGTGTTGGGGACTATAAACGGATAAATTCGGGATTATTGGTGCCTTCACCTCCTCTTTTCTCGTATACATTTACTGGCTATATGCCCATTAAATGGGCTTTGGACGATATGTATTATGACACCAGAGATTTGAATATCAATTCAGTAACCATTTTTCGTTATGCAGAGGTCTTATTGGCTTATGCCGAAGCTAAGGCTGAACTAGGAACGCTTACCGATGCAGATTGGGCAATTACAATTGGTGCTTTACGCAAAAGGGCCGGGATAACTGGCGGCTTAAATACTAAACCAACCACAGCTGATCCTTATTTGCAAGAAAAATATTTTCCTGGAATTTCAGATCCAACACTTTTGGAAGTTCGTAGAGAAAGAGGAATTGAATTATGTTTGGAAGGATTCAGATTTGATGATATTGTGAGATGGAAACGAGGGGAGTTGATGACAATGGAGTGGAATGGAATGTATGTACCGAGTTTGGATACCCCATTAGATTTGAATGAAGATGGTGTTTTAGATGTTGCCTTTTATAAAAAATTACCTACCAAAGTTGCAGGGGTAACTTATGTGGAGGTCTCTCCAATGATAAGTGGAAAACCAAATTCGCAACTTATTGCTGGTGATACCGCCGGTGAACTAACTTGGTTGAATAATGTCTCAAGAAAATGGGCTGATAAAAATTACTATTATCCAATTCCAGTTGGCGACATCATTACGAATCCTAATTTGAAACAAAATCCAGGCTGGAATTAGTGTTTGTGATGAATAACATTCATCCAAAAGTTTGAATTTAGAAATACCCAAATGGCTTAGTAATGGTTATTTGGGTATTTTTTTGCAAAATAGGATTGGTTTCTTTGTAATCAAAAAGCTTTGGCTCTAGCTTAATTAGTATTTTCATCGCCAACCTCAATCTGGAATTACGCCTTATCTTTGCAAATGGATTATTTTAAAAAGCTAAGTGCATTATTAAAAATTGAAAGAGAAGAAGATAAGCTTCAATACAAACTACTTACCGAAAAGTCTTCCCCACAGCAAAGGCGAGAAAGTGGCTTAACTTGGTATCCGGTGGCAATTCGCAGTCAAGAAATAGGGCATGCCGACTACCTATCTGTTGAGCTTGAGCGCACCACTCACCACGATATTCAGCATCAATTTAGGTTTGGAATGCCAGCAGTATTGTTCAGCAATCATGATGCTGAGCAATATAGAGTAGAAGGGACCATTTCGAACGTGAACCAAAATAAGCTAAAAATTACCTTGAAGGTAGATGAATTACCCGATTGGAGCCGAGAAGGAAAGCTTGG
>JAZKGO010000200.1:0-2377 GCA_040385875.1 Bacteroidota bacterium | reverse complement strand
AATACAACCACTCACGATAAAGGTTCTGATTTTGTAAATCTAAGCTTAAACGAATCTCAGAACTTGGCGGTCAATAATATTTTGGAAGCCAATGAATTAGCTATTATTCATGGCCCGCCTGGTACTGGCAAAACTACTACTTTAGTACAAGCCATCAAAGCATCTATAAAGCATTATGGTAAGCAAATTTTGGTGACCGCTCCGAGTAATACGGCGGTTGATCTACTCACTGAAAAACTTGCAGCTGAAGGCCTTGAAGTATTGCGAGTGGGCAATCCAGCTAGGGTTTCTGATGCAATGATGGAAATGACTTTGGACAGTAAAATCCAAAATCATGCAATGATGAAAGATGCAAAAAAGCTCAAAAAACAAGCAGCTGAATACAAAAATATGGCTCATAAGTATAAACGAAGCTTTGGTCGAGCCGAAAGAGAACAACGCAAGGCACTTTTTGATGAAGCGCATCGAATCATGAAAGAGGTGGATAATGTGCAGCAATACATTACCGACGATCTCTTCAAAAAAGCACAAATAATTACTGCCACATTAGTAGGCTCCAATAATTATGTTTTGAAAAATGTTGAATACCACACAATTGTAATCGATGAGGCTGGGCAGACACTTGAGCCTGCATGCTGGATTCCCATTTTGAAAGCCCAAAAAGTGATGATGGCAGGGGATCATTTTCAGTTGCCA
Organism: Bacteroidota bacterium; assembly: GCA_040385875.1. GTDB lineage: Bacteria > Bacteroidota > Bacteroidia > Cytophagales > Spirosomataceae > JANMZR01. The sequence continues at coordinate 1,681 of JAZKGO010000200.1, read as the reverse complement.
CCCACTATTAAAAGTCAGGAAGCCGCCAAAGCGGGTTTGAGTCATACCTTATTCGAAAAGTTGATTAGTTTGCATCCTGAGTCAGTTACTCTTTTAGATACGCAATACCGAATGCATTCAACAATAATGAACTATTCTTCTCAAATTTTTTATGAAAATAAACTGAAAGCAGCGAAAGCCAATGAATCTCAATTGATTTTTGCAAATGACATTCCTGTTGAATTTATTGATACGGCTGGTTGCGGTTTTGAGGAAAAATTGGACGGTACGAGTAGTACTAATCCCTATGAGGCTAATCTTTTGATTCAATATTTAGGAAATTATTTAAATAATAATAAGGTTAATCATCATAATAGTATTGCCATTATCTCGCCCTATAAAAAACAAGTAGATTTTTTGAAAGAAAATATTTCACAACTTGCTGGTTATGAGCAATATAAGTTATCAATTAATGTAAATACGATTGACAGCTTTCAAGGGCAGGAGCGTGACATCGTTTGTATTTCACTTTGTAGAAGTAATGAAAAAGGGGAAATAGGTTTCCTGAATGATATCCGAAGAATGAATGTAGCCATGACGAGAGCCCGTAAAAAATTAATAATTATTGGTGACAGCGCTACGCTTTCAGTTTCGCCATTTTATAAGAATTTTATTGAGTATGCCGAAAAAATTGGAGGCTATAAAAGTGCTTGGGAAATTATTAATTAATTGTTATTGAGCTTTTGTATGCCTTGTAACTAATATTTTTGTTATTTTTGAATGAACTGTAATGATACCTAATGAAACTTGCTCAATCATTTTACCTTCTTATTTTATTCTTTCTGTTATTAGGTTGTAATAAAGAGAATGATCCAGACCCAATTACTCCTGATCCAACCATCATTACTGAACCTATTAGCTCCGATGCTGCCTTAAAATGGGGAGAATTGACCCTTAAAACCATGACCAAATTGCCTCGAAATACCCCAACTTACGGTTCTAGAGCATTGGGATATATGGGACTTACCATGTACGAAACTGTAGTGAATGGAAGTGCCAAGCATGTCTCAATGTCCACTCAGTTAAAAGATTTACCTATTTTGCCGAAACCACAAAGAGGTGTTGTTACAAATTATATCATTGCATTAAATGCAGGACAGGCCTTTATGCTCAAGAAATTGTTTGACTTTGGTATCCAGTCAAGGCTCAATTCTATTGATTCTTTAGAGGCCGTAATTTTAAACGACAATAAATCAAACCTATCTCAAGAGGTTATTGATCGATCAATTAATTATGGGAAATCAGTTGCAGAAGCCATTTTTGATTGGTCGAAAACAGATGGCGGGTATCAGGGTTTTCAAAATAATTTTGACCCTAAATATATCTTTCCTACTGGAAATGGTAAATGGGTGCCGCCATTGGCTGGGCAAGTGGTTAGTTCCTATCCATTGCATCCTTATTGGGGTCAAAACAGAACCTTTGCGACCGCTAATTCAGAAATCCCAGTACCTGCTTTAATACCTTATTCTCAATTAGTTGGGTCAGAATATTTTGAAATGTTCAACGAGGTTTATAAAAAAAATATAAATTTAACACAAACAGAAAAAGAAATTGCAGCGTGGTGGGGCGACGATCCTACTGAAACCTTTACACCTCCAGGCCATTCCTACAGTATTGCAAATCAGGTAGTTAAAAAAGATCA